>NZ_JBEYWE010000016.1:0-54400 GCF_040644295.1 Streptomyces sp. NPDC047000 | reverse complement strand
CTGTTCTTTTTTTTTTTTATAACCTCAACCCCCACCCACCCCGGGGGGGGGGTTTGTGGGTTTTAACCAACACACCCCCCCCCACCCCCCCCCTCCACCGGACTCAGTGCGCGGCTTCGGCGAGGTGCTGCGTACCGATCCGCTTGCGGAAGACCCAGTATGTCCACCCCTGGTAGAGCAGGACGACCGGCGTCGCGATCCCCGCGCACCACGTCATGATCGTCAGGGTGTACGAGCTCGAGGAGGCGTTGGAGACCGTGAGGCTCCAGGCGTCGTCGAGGGTGGACGGCATGACGTTCGGGAAGAGCGTCAGGAAGAGCATCGCGACCGCGGCCACGATGGTGACGCCGGACAGGGCGAACGCCCAGCCCTCACGGCCGATCTGGTTGGCGCCCAGCGCCCCGAGCAGGGCGAGCACGGCCACGACCAGCGCGACCAGGCTGGCGGCGTCACCGCCGTCGAACTGCGTCCACACCAGGAAGACCAGCGCCAGGACGGCGGTGGCGATCCCGACCTGGAGGGCGAGCTTGCGGGCCCGCTCCCGGATGTCCCCGACCGTCTTCAGCGCCGTGAACACCGCACCGTGGAAGGTGAACAGGGTCAGGGTGACCAGTCCGCCCAGCAGCGCGTACGGGTTGAGCAGGTCGAAGAAGGTGCCCGCGTACTCGTGGTTCTGGTCGATCTTCACGCCGTGCACGATGTTGCCGAAGGCGACACCCCACAGCAGGGCGGGAACGAGCGAGGACCAGAAGATCGCGTGCTCCCAGTTGGTCTGCCACTTCTCGTCGTCCCTCTTCGAGCGGTACTCGAAGGCGACACCCCGGACGATCAGGCTGACCAGGATGATCAGCAGGGGCAGATAGAAGCCGGAGAAGAGCGTGGCGTACCACTCGGGGAACGCGGCGAAGGTCGCGCCGCCCGCCGTGAGCAGCCACACCTCGTTGCCGTCCCAGACGGGGCCGATGGTATTGATGAGCACCCGGCGCTCGGGCCGGTCGCGGGCGAGCAGCTTGGTGAGGATGCCGACCCCGAAGTCGAAGCCCTCGAGGAAGAAGTACCCGATCCACAGGACGGCGATCAGGGTGAACCAGACGTCGTGCAGTGCCATGACTGTGCAGCTCCCTCGGCCTAGTAGGAGAAGGCCATCGGCTTGTCGGCGTCACGGGAGTCGCCGCCGATCTTCGTGGGCGGGTTGAGATCGGCTTCCGTGAGCTCGGGCGGACCGACCTTGACGTACTTGACCAGCAGCTTGACCTCGATCACGGCGAGGATGGCGTAGAGCAGGGTGAGTACGGTCATGGAGGTGAGGACCTCGCCCTGGGAGACACCGGGGGAGACCGAGTCGGCGGTGGTCAGCACGCCGAACACCGACCACGGCTGACGGCCCATCTCGGTGAAGATCCAGCCCCAGGAGTTGGCGATCAGCGGAAAGGCCAGCGTCCACAGAGCGATCCGCCAGAACCAGGTGGTGGACTGCTCGCCGAGGGCCTTGGTCTTGAAGAGAACCAGGTTCGGCACCTCGTCCTCACCCACCCGCAGGTGCTCGGGCAGCATGAACTTCTTGCGCGTCATCCACAGGCCGACCAGGCCGAGCGCGAAGGAGGTCATGCCGAAGCCGATCATCCAGCGGAAGCCCCAGTAGGTGACCGGGATGACAGGCCGGTAGTCGCCGGGGCCGTACTTCTGCTGCTCGGCCTTGTTGACGTCGTTGATGCCGGGGACGTGCGAGCCGAAGTCGTTGTTGGCCAGGAAGGACAGCAGGCCGGGGACCTCTATGGCGACGGAGTTGTGGCCCTTGTCGACGTCGCCGTAGGCGAAGATCGAGAACGGCGCGGAGTCCTCACCGTTCCACAGGGCCTCGGCGGCGGCCATCTTCATCGGCTGCTGCTTGAACATGACCTTGCCGAGGGTGTCACCGCTGACGGCGGTGAGCAGACCGGCGATGACCACGGTGATCAGGCCGAGACGCAGCGAGCTCTTCATCTCCGGGATGTGGCGCTTGCGGGCCAGGTGGTAGGCCGCGATGCCGATCATGAAGGCGCCACCGGTCAGGAACGCGGCGGACAGCGTGTGGAAGACCTGGCTCAGCGCGGTGTTCTGGGTCAGCACATGCCAGAAGTCGGTCAGCTCGGCCCGCCCCTTGGCCTTGTTGATCTTGTATCCGACCGGGTGCTGCATCCACGAGTTGGCCGCGAGGATGAAGTACGCCGACAGCGCCGTGCCGAGCGCGGTCATCCAGATGGTCGCCAGGTGGATCTTCTTGGGCAGCTTGTCCCAGCCGAAGATCCACAGCCCGATGAACGTCGACTCGAAGAAGAAGGCGATCAGGGCCTCGAAGGCGAGCGGCGCGCCGAAGATGTCACCGACGAAGCGGGAGTAGTCGGACCAGTTCATACCGAACTGGAACTCCTGCACGATGCCGGTGACGACACCCATCGCGACGTTGATCAAAAAGAGTTTGCCCCAGAACTTGGTGGCCCTGAGGTACTTCTCCTTGTCCGTTCGCACCCAGGCGGTCTGCAGGCCGGCCACCAGGGAGGCCAGCGAGATCGTGAGGGGGACGAACAAGAAGTGGTAGACGGTGGTGATTCCGAACTGCCATCGCGCCAGCGTCTCCGGCGCCAAAGCCAATTCCACGTCGTCAGTCTCCTTATGTCGCCGTGGTCACAAGCGGCAGTTTGCCCCGGACGCATCGGACATCACGGGAGCAACCGGGACACGTTTGTGAACGCGTTCACATTCACAAGGATTATGCAGCATGTCTTGAACATGTTCGAGGGCCGGGGGTCCCTGATGCGAACCGGCGGACTCAGGCACACCGTCCCCCGACGACCCTGCCGTGGTGGCCCCTACGGCCCATGGCCGGGCCGGACGTGTGGCACGCAAGCTGGGAATTTCATCGGCCGACACCTTGTCGGCACGCGGTGAGCGGGCGGAGTGATCTTCTTCACCCGCGCACGGCCGCGCCCGGGACCGTGCGGGCCGGAGATCACGGCCCGCGAGCCGAGCGCGGGGCCCGGGTCGGGGCCGGTGCGGGACTCCCGGCCGGCCCCTTGCCTGCGGGGTACCGGGCGCCGTCCGGGCGTACCGGAAGCCGACCGGAGTCCCCGCCGCAAGACGGCCGGAAGCCGAGCGAGCCGGAAACCACCGGAGGCCGGCCGGGCCGGAAACCGAGCCGACCGGGAACCGACCGGGCCGGAAACCACCGCAGCCCGGCCGGGGCCCGGCCGGAGCCCCGGGCCGGGCCCGGACCTGCCGGCTAGAGCTCCCTGCGGAACGCCTCCGCCGCCTTCAGGAAGATGTCGTTCCCCTCGGCCTCACCGATGGTCACCCGCACGCCGTCGCCCGGGAACGGCCGTACGACGGCTCCCGCCTGCTCACAGGCCTGTGCGAACGCGACCGTGCGCTCCCCCAGCCGCAACCACACGAAGTTGGCCTGGCTCTCCGGAACGGTCCAGCCCTGGGCGGCGAGCGCCTCGGCCACCCGGGTGCGCTCGCACACCAACGAGCCGACCCGGCCGAGCAGCTCGTCCTCGGCGCGCAGCGAGGCGATCGCCGCCTCCTGGGCCAGTTGGCTCACCCCGAACGGCACCGCCGTCTTGCGCAGCGCCGCGGCCACCGGATCGTGCGCGATCGCGAATCCGACCCTGAGCCCGGCGAGGCCGTACGCCTTGGAGAAGGTCCGCAGCACGCACACGTTCGGCCGCTCGCGGTACAGCTCGACGCCGTCGGGCACCTCGGGGTCACGGATGAACTCCCGGTACGCCTCGTCCAGCACGACGAGCACATCGCCGGGAACCCGGTCCAGGAACCGCTCCAGCTCGGCCCGCCGGACCACCGTGCCGGTCGGGTTGTTGGGGTTGCAGACGAAGACCAGCCGGGTCCGCTCGGTGATCGCGTCGGCCATCGCGTCCAGGTCGTGCACATCACCCGGCGTCAGCGGCACCTGCACGGCGGTGGCGCCGGAGATCTGCGTGATGATCGGATAGGCCTCGAAGGACCGCCAGGCGTAGACGACCTCGTCGCCGGGGCCGCTGGTCGCCTGGACCAGTTGCTGGGCGACGCCGACCGAGCCGGTGCCGGTGGCGAGGTGGGAGAGCGGGACGGCGAAGCGTTCGGCGAGCTCGGCCGTCAGTCCGGTGCAGGCCATGTCGGGGTAACGGTTGAAAGAGGCCGCGGCCGCGGTGACGGTCTCCATCACGCCGGGCAGCGGGGGGTAGGGGTTCTCGTTGGAGGACAGCTTGTAGGCCACGGGGCCGCCCGCCGCGGCGGGCCTGCCCGGCTTGTAGGTGGGGATACCCTCCAGCTCGGCTCGTAGCTTGGGGCTCGTCTCGCTCACCGCAGTCCTCCTCGTGACCACCGGCGGCCCGTCAGCGCCGCCGGCTTCCCATACTTCTCACCTTATGAGCACGGGGCACCCCTGCGAACGGGGGCCGGCGACCTCGTTCAGCGACCCGCGCCACGGATCCCGGCATGGCTTTCCGGCCAGGAATCCGGACCTCTTCCGGCACGGGAGCAATCAGGGGCATCACCGGACGGAATCACACGAATCAGGGGCGCGTCGTACATATATCTACGCGCCGGTGGCTCACGCCGTGGCGCGCATCGCTCGTGCAGGTGAGTTGAGACCTCTTCGAAACATGAAGAACTTGGCAGGCCCATCCGCTCCGATGCCGCACGTACCACCATGGGATCGTGCAACTGGCTTGCTTTCCAAGGCCGTTGATATGTTTTGACCTTGCAGAAACGTGCCTGTCGATGCCTGCATATGCGTCCGCCCTACCCCACCGCAGGAGCCCTACTATCGGCACGCCATGACAGCAGCAGGGAAGCACCAGGTGAGCCGCGCGGAAACCTCACGCCGAGGCAACAGGCCGGGACGGGCGGGCATCAGGGACGTGGCCGCCGCCGCCGGAGTCTCCATCACGACCGTATCCGACGCCCTGAACGGCAAGGGCAGGCTCCCGGACGCCACCCGCCGCCACGTCCGCGAGGTCGCCGAACGGCTGGGCTACCGCCCGTCGGCCGCGGCCCGCACGCTCCGTACCGGCAAGTCCGGTCTCATCGGCCTGACCGTGACCACGTACGGGGATGAACCTTTCACCTTCACCGAGTTCGCGTACTTCGCCGAGATGGCGCGCGCCGCCACCTCGGCCGCGCTCGCCCGCGGCTACGCCCTGGTGATCCTGCCCGCGACCTCGCGCCACGACGTGTGGTCCAACGTCGCCCTGGACGGCACGGTCGTCATCGACCCCTCCGACCAGGACCCCGTGGTCAGCGAGCTGGTCCGGCAGGGCTTACCCGTCGTCTCCGACGGCCGCCCCGCCGGCGCGCTCCCGGTCACCGCCTGGGTCGACAACGACCACGAGGCCGCCGTCCTCGGCATCCTCGACCATCTGGCCGAGTCCGGTGCCCGCCGCATCGGCCTGCTCACGGGGACCAGCACCGACACCTACACCCATCTGTCGACCAGTGCCTATCTGCACTGGTGCGAACGCGTCGGCCAGGAGCCGGTGTACGAGGCCTACCCGGCGCACGACCCGTGTGCGGGCGCCGTCGCCGCCGACCGGCTGCTCGCCAGGCCCGACCGGCCCGACGCCGTCTACGGCCTGTTCGACCCCAACGGCACCGATCTCCTCGCCGCCGCCCGGCGCTACGGACTGCGCGTCCCGGAGGACCTGCTGCTCGTGTGCTGCAGCGAGTCCACCGTCTACGCCAACACCGAGCCGCCCGTCACCACCCTGTCCCTCAAGCCGCGCCGTATCGGCACCGCCGTGGTGCAACTGCTGATCGACGCCATCGAAGGGGCCGGGACCGACGATCCCGTCGAACAGGTGATACCGACCGAGCTGATCGTGCGCACGTCGTCCCAGCGGCGACCGCCACGCACGACGGTCAGCCCGCCGAGATCACCCGAGCAGGGGTGAACCAGGCCCTCACCGAGGGCCGAACCCCTGCCCAATCGGGGCGAAAACGGCTGTGAACCGGAGTCCGGTCCCGATTCACCACCCCTGGGTCATCACATGGCGCGATCCGCATTCCTATGATGGGCCCACGACACCGCGGGCCGCTGCGACCAGGCAGTCCGAGGAGGTGCAGATGCGGCGCGATGGTGGAGGGGTCTGATGACTCAGGGGGCCGGTCAGGGACCCGAGGTGGAGCGGACGGCGACGTTGCGCGACTTCCGGGTACCGGCATACGTCCACGAGACCGGAGCGTACGACCAGGAAGCGGCCCCCGGTGAGGCCGGCCGGCCGCTCCCCGAGCCGCCGGCGGAGTATCCGGAGGACTACACGCCGACGCAACGCGACCTGCCCGTCATCCACCGCGGTGACACGGTCCAGGTGACCGTCGACCCGGCGGCGCTCGCGGCAGCACGGCCCGCCGACGGTCCGGGCCCGCTCTACGTCGTCGGCGATGTGCACGGCTATCTCGACGAGCTGGTCGCCGCGCTCCGGGAACAGGGCCTCGTCGACGCCGAGGCCCGGTGGTGCGCGGACAACGCCCGCGTCTGGTTCCTCGGCGACTTCACCGACCGGGGCCCTGACGGCATCGGCGTCATCGACCTCGTGATGCGGCTGTCCGCGGAGGCCGCGGCCGCCGGCGGCTACTGCAAGGCCCTCATGGGCAACCACGAGCTGCTGCTGCTCGGCGCCAAACGGTTCGGCGACACCCCCGTCAACTCCGGCGCGGGCACCGCCACCTTCCAGGCCGCCTGGCTCCTCAACGGCGGCCAGAAGACCGACATGGACCGCCTCCAGGACCACCACCTCCAGTGGATGGCACGCCTGGACGCCATGGAACTGGAGGACGGCTATCTGCTGGTCCACTCCGACACCACCTCCTACCTCGACTACGGCGACTCGATCGAGGCCGTCAACGACACCATCCGCGAGACCCTCACCCGTAACGACGCGGACGAGGTCTGGGACCTCTTCCGCAAGTTCACCAAGCGCTTCTCCTTCCGCGACGAGGGCGGCGCCGACGCCGTGCGCTCCCTGCTCGATACGTACGGCGGCACCCGCATCGTTCACGGGCACAGCCCCATCCCCTATCTGCTCGGTGAAGTCGGTTCCGAGGACGGCGAGGAGGGAACGGGCCCGGTCGTCGAAGGACCACACGTGTACGCCGAGGGCCTCGCCATCGCGATGGACGGCGGGGTGACCATGGCCGGAAAACTGCTGGTCCAGCAACTGCCCACGGAGAACTGAGCGTTCACCGGGCGGGCGACCGCGGGCGGCGAGCCCGGGGACAGGGGGGCCGAATTCGGCAAACCCCCTGTCACCACGTGCCGTCGCCGCTCTACCATCGGAATATCCGTAGCAGGCTCCCCTCCGTTTCTGCCCGACGGCTCGTCAGCGTGCGAGCCCCAAGCCCTACGGAGCATCGGGGGATGCACATGAACAGCGTTCCGCAGCACCTGCTGAACGAGGACCGCGTCGAGTTCGAGCGGATCCTCGACGAGGCGCTGCGCTCCGCACCTCAGCACCCGGAACTGGCCGCTGTCACCCAGCGGCTGAACACGGAACAGCTGCGCACCGCGGCGCTCAACGCCTCCGCGCTCATAGCGGCGGCCGCGGCGACCGAGTACCAGCACTATGTGAAGGTCCGCGAGGAACTGCGCCACCCGGCGCCGTCCACCCCGTCGGCCGCCGACCTCACCGGCATCCTGGATCCGGACGGCGCGACGGGGCTCGCCACCACCATGGAGGGCGTCGCGGAGACGACCGGCGCGGGCGCCGTCGCCGTCGCCGCCGTCCTCACTCCCGTCCTCGCCGGAACCGCCGCGGCGATCTTCCTGCTCGTGGGTTACATCCTCAAGATGCTCGACCCGCAGCCGGCGTTCGCCCGGACCATGCTCACCACCGGATGGGTGTTCGGCGCCCTGACCGCGGCAGCGATCCTCGTCGCCGGTGCGGGACTGCTGCTCACGGCCGTGCGCAACCGCCCCGCCCTGGACGACGGACCGTACGGCGAACTGCCGGCGGACGTCGCCGAGGCCAGGGACGCCTGGCGGGAGGCCCTGCTCGAACGGGGCATACTGCCCTTCCTTCAGGAAGCCGTCACCGGGCCCGGCGCGACCGCCGCACCGCCCCGCCCGACCCCGCCGGCACCGACCAGCCGCATACCGCGCCTCGGCTACGACAGCCCCGGATTCAGCAGCCCGGACGACGGACCCTCCCCGGGCCACCGCCCGAGCTTCACGAGCCCGGACTTCACCAGCCCGGACGACGGACCCGCCCCCGGTCACCGCCCGAGCTTCACCAGCCCGGACTTCACCAGCCCGGACTTCGGGGGACCGGAGCACCAGCCCGAGTAGCCCTCGGCCCGCGGACCGAGCAGCCCTCGGCTTGTGTCTCCGGGAGCCGGCACACCGGCCGAACCGGCGCCGACGGCCACAGGGACCCCTCGCGAGGCAGGCCCCTTCTCCGGGGCGGGCCCGCGAGGTCAGTCCGTCACGGGCAGATAGACCCGGTTGCCCGCGGCCGCGAACTCCTCCGATTTCTTCGCCATGCCCTCCTCGATCTCCTCCCGAGTGCCGCCGTGTTCACGGCGGATGGTCTGGCTGATCTTCATGCTGCAGAACTTGGGCCCGCACATGGAGCAGAAATGGGCCGTCTTGGCCGGCTCCGCCGGCAGGGTCGCGTCGTGGAACTCCCGTGCCGTGTCCGGATCGACGGCCAGGTTGAACTGGTCCTCCCAGCGGAACTCGAAGCGGGCGTCCGACAACGCGTCGTCCCAGGTCTGCGCGTCCGGGTGCCCCTTGGCCAGGTCGGCCGCGTGCGCGGCGATCTTGTAGGTGATCACACCGGTCTTGACGTCGTCGCGGTCCGGCAGGCCCAGATGTTCCTTGGGTGTCACGTAGCAGAGCATCGCCGTACCCCACCAGGCGATCATCGCGGCACCGATGCCCGAGGTGATGTGGTCGTACCCGGGAGCGACGTCCGTCGTCAGCGGGCCGAGCGTATAGAACGGAGCTTCATCGCAGATCTCCTGCTGAAGGTCGATGTTCTCCTTGATCTTGTGCATCGGGACATGTCCCGGGCCCTCGATCATGGCCTGAACGTTGAAACGCCTGGCGATCCGGTTGAGTTCCCCGAGCGTGCGCAGTTCCGCGAACTGCGCCTCGTCGTTGGCATCGGCGATCGAGCCCGGTCGCAGACCGTCACCCAGCGAGTAGGTGACGTCGTAGGCGGCCAGGATCTCGCAGAGCTCCTCGAAGTGCTCGTACAGGAACGACTCCCTGTGGTGCGCCAGGCACCAGGCCGCCATGATCGAGCCGCCGCGCGAGACGATGCCGGTCTTCCGGTTCGCCGTCAGGGGGACGTACGCCAGCCGGACACCCGCGTGGACGGTCATGTAGTCCACGCCCTGCTCGGCCTGCTCCACGACGGTGTCCCGGTAGATCTCCCAGGTCAGCTCCTCCGCCCTCCCGTCGGTCTTCTCCAGCGCCTGGTAGAGCGGAACCGTGCCGATGGGCACGGGGGAGTTGCGCAGCACCCACTCACGCGTGGTGTGGATGTTGCGGCCGGTGGACAGGTCCATGACCGTATCGGCGCCCCAGCGGGTCGCCCAGGTCATCTTCTCGACCTCCTCCTCGATGGAGGACGTGACCGCGGAGTTGCCGATGTTCGCGTTGACCTTCACCAGGAACCGCTTGCCGATGATCATCGGCTCGCTCTCCGGATGGTTGACGTTGGCGGGCAGCACGGCCCGGCCGGCCGCGATCTCCTCACGGACCACCTCCGGAGAGACGTTCTCGCGCAGTGCCGCGAACTCCATCTCCGGCGTGATCACGCCCCGTCGCGCATGGGCGAGCTGGGTCACCGCCGTACCGTCCCGGCCGCGGCGCGGCTGCCGGGGCCGTCCCGGGAAGACCGCGTCGAGATTGCGCAGGCCGCCCCGCGGCGAGGTGTGCCGGATGCCGTCGTCCTCCGGGCGCACCGGCCTGCCCGGATACTCCTCGGTGTCACCGCGGGCGGTGATCCAGTTCTCCCTCAGCGGCGGCAGACCCCTGCGGACATCGGTACCGACGAGCGGATCGGTGTACGGGCCGGAGGTGTCGTACAGCGCGACCGACCGCCCGTCGGTGAGATGCACCTGACGGACCGGCACCCGCACATCGGGGCGCGAACCCTCGAGGTACGCCTTGTGCCAGCCGACGGACCCCGCGGCCTCCGGGGACCGCCCGTCCTGGACGGAGGCAGGCGTGCGCACGTCCTTGTTGGTCATGAGACCTACTCCCTACGCCGGCATTACCCGGTAACAGGTTCGGCGGTCGGCGCAGCGGTTCACCGTCGTCCGGTGTTTCCCGGTGAAACAGCACTCGTTCCACGTGAAACATCGCGAAGACGGAGGTCAGCGCCCTCTCAGCCCGGTGCTCCGAGCTCCCGCGTGTGCAAAGGTGCCTCCACGCTAGCGGCACATGTGACGCGCTGAACAGTGGGCGCCCGCCGTTCTTGCGATGATCTGGCGGTGACCTCGACGCACCAGCCCCCACACCCGCCGCCGCCCGGGCCGCACGCCGGTGACGGACCCGGTCCCCCGCCGGACCTCCGAGGCGGCCACGGGCACAGCCACAGCCATGGCCCGGCGGCGCCCGTCTCCAAGCGGCTGCGCAAGGTCATCGCGGCGGTCCTGATCCCGTTCACCGTGGCGGTCGTCGCGGGACTCGTCGTGCTGTGGCCCGGTGACGCCCCCGCGCACAAACGCACCGGTGTCGGCTTCGACCGGCAGTCGCACCAGGCGACGGTCACCGAGGTCGTGGGCGTGAGCTGCAAGTCCGTGAACGCCTCGGGCTCGGTGCCGACAGGCGACACCGCCGGCACCGGGAACACCGCCGGGGCGGAGAAGGAGGGCGGCACCTGCAAGAAGGCGACGATCCGGGTCGACACCGGAAGCGACAAGGGCAGGACCTTCACGGAGATCGTGCAGCCCGACCAGTCGCGGCAACTGCACCAGGGCGAGAAGGTCGTGGTCGCCTACGAACCCTCGGCGCCGAAAGACCTGCAGTACTCGGTCGCCGATGTGAACCGCAGACTGCCCGTGGGACTGCTCGCCGCCGTCTTCGCACTCGCCGTGGTCGTGGTGGGCCGGATGCGCGGTGTCATGGCGCTGGTCGCACTGGCCGTCAGCTTCCTGGTGCTGACCCTCTTCATCCTCCCGGCGATCCTGGAGGGCTCGGATCCGCTGGTCGTAGCGGTGGTCGGGGCGAGCGCCATCATGCTCATCGCCCTCTACCTGTGCCACGGTCTGTCGGCCCGTACCTCGGTGGCGGTGCTCGGCACCCTCGTCTCCCTGACCCTGATCGGCGTCCTGGGCTCCCAGTTCATCGGCTGGGCCGCACTGACCGGCAACACGGACGACAACACCGGTCTGATCCACGGTCTGTATCCGTCGATCGACATGAGCGGTCTGCTGCTCGCCGGTGTCATCATCGGCTCGCTCGGCGTCCTGGACGACGTCACGGTCACCCAGACGTCCGCCGTGTGGGAGCTGCACGAGGCGAATCCGTCGATGGGCCGGCGGGCGCTGTACCGCGCCGGTATCCGCATCGGCCGCGACCACATCGCCTCCGTGGTCAACACCCTCGTCCTCGCCTACGCGGGCGCGGCGCTCCCCCTGCTGCTGCTGTTCTCGATAGCGCAGAGCAGCGTGGGCACGGTGGCCAACAGCGAACTCGTCGCCGAGGAGATCGTCCGGACGCTGGTCGGCTCGATCGGGCTCGTCGCATCGGTGCCGGTCACCACGGCACTCGCCGCCCTGGTGGTCGCCGCCGACCGCCCCGGCCCGCAGCAGGCTCCCGCGGATCCGGCGCAGGCTCCCGCACGCGGGGGACGGGGACGGCGCCGCAAGCGCTGAGAACGCCTCAAGGGCGCTTCTGAGGCCCTTGGAGGACCGGGACGGGGACGGCGCCTGAAGAAGCGTTACGGCACCGCCCTGGGCCTCACCGGCCGCCCTCAGCCCGCGTTCTGTTCCTCGGTCAGGATCCTGTCCAGCACGTCGTCGAGACGGTCGTCGAGGTCGGCCCCGGCACCCTCCTGGCCGATCGGCACCAGCCGGTCGGTCCGGTCCAGAAAAGCCACCAGGGGCGCCGCCCCGGAGCGGAACAGGGCCTGTTCGCCGCCCACCTGAAGCCGGATCAGCACCTCGCCGGCCGACTCCCCGTCCGCGGGCGCGATGCGCACATCGCCGTCGCCGGTCGGTGCGCCGATTCCGTCGACCATCAGCTCCCGGGCGAACGTCCAGGTCACCGGGGCGTCGCCGGGCAGATGAAAGGTCAGCCGCACGGCGTAGGGATCACAGGTCTCGTAGCGCAACTCCACCGGGATCCGGAACGAGAGCTCCTCGGAGACGAGGAAACTCATCATGACTTCTGCCTGTACGGACTCGCCCATCGCCTACCCCGCATATGACACCGACTGGCCGGGAATGATCCCCCACACATTGTGGGCATCTTGCTCACCGTAGGCATCAGATCACAAGGAGTAAGTTTTCAGATACTGATAAAGAGGGCGCGCGAACCCATCAGCCGCTCCAGTTCCGCCTGTAGCCAGCGGGCCGCGGGCAGCAGCCGTTCCGCCTGGTCAGAGGGCAGGGAGATGGCCATACTGGCCGCCGCGCCGCCGATCGTGATGGGGATCGCGGCACACACCGTGCCCAGGGCGTATTCCTGGCGCTCGACCACCGGTTCGGCCCGCCGGGCCCGCTCCAGACGGCGTAGCAGGGTGTCACTGTCACGCACCGTGTACGGAGTGAGAGGGCGCACGGGGTGGCGCTCGAGGTGGTCACGGCGTGCGTCGTCGTCCAGCTGGGCCAGCAGACACTGACCGATGGCGTGCGCGTGCGCCGTCTCGCGCAGGTCGGCCCACTCCTCGACAGCCGGGTTCCCTGGAGTGTCGGCGACGCCCAGGATGTCGATCTCGCCGTCGCGATAGACCGCGTAGTACACAGGTGCGCCGATCGAATCACGCCACCGGCCGAGTGTGTCGGCGATCGTGCCGCGACGTTTCTGCTCGGCGGCGCCGATGCCGAGCCGCTCCACAGCGGCACCGAGATGGAACCGCCCTCCGTCGCGCCGCAGATAGCCCTCGTGCACCAGGGTGCGCAGCAGGTGGTACGCGGTGGGGAGGGCGAGCCCGGTCTCCCGGGCGAGTTGCTTGGCGGGCGCTCCGCGCTCGTGCCCGGCGACGGCTTCCAGCAACCGCATGGCCCGCTGCACGGACCCGATGAGCGTCACCTCACGCGTCCGGTCCGCCGGAGCCCGCTGTCCCGGGGGCCCTGCCGTGCCGGCCTCCGGGGAGCGCCGCTGCTTCGGTGGTGCGGGGAGTGCCTGGGGTTGTGCGGGTGCGGTGTCAGCCGTGGCCAAGGGTCACTCCCGGAGCGCGAGGGGGGCCGACCCGTGCCGGAGAGGAACACGGGCGGAGTCGTACGGCGCCCGTGGGGACCGGTCCCACGGGGAACTTCGGACTCTAACCTCGCCCCGCCGTCCGCAGTCACCCCGCGCGGGCAAACTTCCCTCCCGCGAGGGAACGAGCGGAACCGGATCCCTCACCGGTCACCGGTCACCGGCCGCCGCGGCGCTCACCAGTCGCCGCGCGACGAGGAACCCGACATGAACCTCCGCACCACATAGATCAGTCCGCCGACCAGGGCCACGAAGACCAGCAGCTTGAACAGCAGACCGATCACGAAGCCGACGACGGTGGCGATCAGCCCGCCGAACACGACCAGCGCGATGACCGGCACCGCGATCCACTTCACCCACCACGGCAGTCCTGTGAAGATCTCACCCATTGCCTTCGTCCTTTGCCTCTCTGCCCGTCGTCACTGCCGGGGTCCGTAGAGGTCCCGCACCTTCGGGTGCCGGATCCTCCTGTCCTCTGCCCTTGATGCTAGGCCGGGCAGTGCCCGGGCGGGGGCCTCGCGTCCCTTGTCCGCCCCTGAGCGATCCCCTAGGGAATCGGGGAGAACCCCTCAGGCTTCCGGGGGAGAGAAGACGACGAGCACCCGGAGGTCCTCGCTGATGTGGTGGAACTTGTGAGCCACCCCGGCCGGCACGAACACCACGCTGCCGCGTGCCACCTGGGTGGTCTCCAGGCCGACGGTGAGCGAGGCACGACCGCTCACGACGAAGTACACCTCGTCCTGGCGGTGCGGGTTCTGGGGGTCGTGCGCACCCGCGTCGAGGGCGTAGAGACCGACCGACATGTTCCGCTCCCGCAGGAACTGCAGGTAGGCCCCGTCGTTGGCGGCGCGTTCCGCCTCCAGCTCGTCCAAGCGGAATACCTTCATCGTCCTCGCCCGTACTCGTGACCGATCTCGTCTGCCACGATCAGACACATGAAGAATTTCGTAGTCAAGACGATCGCCAACGCGGGCGCCCTGGCCGTGGCCGTATGGCTGCTCGACAAGATCACGCTGACCGGGGACAACACGGGCCGGAAGGCCTGGACGCTGATCCTCGTGGCTCTGGTGTTCGGCCTGGTGAACGCCGTGGTCAAGCCCCTCGTCAAGGTGCTGACCTTCCCGCTGTTCATTCTGACGCTGGGTCTGATCACCTTGGTGGTCAACGCCTTGATGCTGCTGCTGACCTCCTGGGTGTGCGACAAGCTCGACCTGAGCTTCCACGTCGACGGCTTCTGGGCGGCCATATGGGGCGGATTGATCATCTCGATCGTCTCCTGGGCCCTGCACCTGGTCCTGCCCGACGAGGACTGAGCCCGATGGCCTATCGCGTCTGCTTCGTCTGTACGGGCAACATCTGCCGTTCCCCGATGGCGGAGTGGGTCTTCCGCGCACGTGTCGAGGAAGCCGGCCTCGACGGTCTGGTCGAGGTCGACAGCGCCGGCACCGGAGGCTGGCACGCGGGAGACGGCGCGGATCCGCGCACGGTCTCAGCGCTCGCGGCGGGCGGCTACGGCACCGCCCACACGGCACGCCGGTTCGAGCCGTCCTGGTTCGCCGACCGGGATCTCGTGATCGCCCTCGACACCGGTCATCTCAGAGCACTGCGCAGCATGGCGTCGGCACCGGAGGACGCGGCGAAGGTGCGGCTGCTGCGCTCGTACGACCCGGCTGCCGGGGGCGACCTCGACGTACCGGACCCTTATTACGGCGACATGAGCGGTTTTCTCGAGTGTCTCGAGATGGTGGAGGCGGCCAGTTCCGGTCTGCTGGACGCGGTGCGCGACCACTTGGAGAGGCGAGCGGCCTGAAGAACCCCCGCCCGCGAGGCGAACGGTCCGAGCCTCCCCCCTCGTGGCTCGGACCGTCCCCGGTTCCGCGCGCCGAGAACCGCGCGAACAAGGCTAGTTGACTGTGTGTCAGTGTCCAATCACTGTAGCGACAGAGACCTATCGACTTATTTATAGTTGGGCCCTGCCGCGGGGGCGGGGAGAAGGGCAGGGACCGTGGAGGGACCCACCATGGATCTGGCCTTGCTGCGCACTTTCGTGACCGTGCACCGGGCCGGTTCCTTCACCCGTGCCGCCGCGTTGCTCGGCCTCTCCCAGCCCGCCGTCACCTCCCAGATCCGTACCCTGGAACGGCAGGTGGGCCGCCCGCTGTTCCTGCGGCAGGCCCGCGGGGTGATCCCCACATCCATCGGCGACGAACTCGCCCACAAGGCCGCCCCGCACCTCGACGCGCTCGTGGAGATCACCGAATCCGGTCTGGACGACGACTCCTCCTTACGCACGCTGCATCTCGCCGGACCACCCGAATTCACCGCCGAACGCGTCCTGCCGGCCCTCGTGGCGCTCACCGGCGAGGACGGCCAGGGCATCGCGTTGCGCGCCTCCTTCAAAACCGCCGATGAAGCGCTGGAGGGACTGGCCGCCGGACACCACGATCTGGCCGTCAGCACGGCCCGGCCACGCGGCCCGCTGCTCACCGCGACCCCGCTCTGCGACGAGGTGCACATCCTGGTGGCCGCCCCCCGCTGGGCCGCGCGGATCGACGCCGACGCCCTGCGCCACAAGGGCGCGTCCGCGCTGGAGAACCTGCCCGTGGTCGAGGTCCACGAGTCGCTGCCGTTCGTCTCCCGTTACTGGGCCTCCGTGTTCGACGCCCTCCCGGCCACCTCCGGCGCCGTCGTCGCGCCCGACCTGCGGGCGGTCCTGTCCTGCACGACCGCGGGCGCGGGACTCGCGGTCCTGCCCCGCTACCTGTGCACCGGCGCGCTGGAACGCGGTGACGTGGTCGCCCTGCACGAGCCCGCGGTACCGCCGCTGCGGACATACTTCCTGGTGGTCCGTACCGGAACGCTGTCCCTGCCGCCGGTCACCCGCGCGCATGAGTGTCTGCAGCGCGCGGCCGCCGACTGGTGCTGAACGGCACTGCACCCAAGATCACACAACGGGGTCGGTTGGTGACGTTTCGCGATGTTTCACGTGGAACAAGCTGGGCCACATTTCTCCCATGACCGTCCGACCCGTGGTCAAGCGCACCGCCCGAGCCGTCCTGCTGGACGGCGACGACCTCATCCTGATCAAACGCACCAAACCCGGCATCGATCCCTACTGGGTCACTCCAGGTGGCGGGGTCGAGCCGGACGACACGACCGTCGTCGACGCCCTGCACCGCGAGGTGCACGAGGAACTCGGCGCCAAGATCACCGACGTGGTGCCCTGCTTCGTCGACACCGTGGAGCACATCGGCGAGGACGGCGGGGCGACCGGCGTCAAAGTGCAGCACTTCTTCGTCTGCCACCTGGAATCCATGGACCCGGCCCTGCGGCACGGGCCCGAGGTGGAGGCACCCGCCGGCGAGTACGAGATCGTACGGGTACCCTTCACCAGGGTCGGCATCGCCTCCGTCCATCTCGTCCCGCTCTCGCTGCGGCACTACCTGGACGGCAACATCGAGGGCGTCCGCGCCCTGCACGCCCCCGACCTGGGCTGACACCGGGTTCCCGTCACCCCTCGGCCCGGGCCGCCTCCTCCTCCACGGGGTCGTGCCGGATGCGGTGGGCCGCCACTCCGTTGTCCGCCAGAGCGCTCACGGCACTGCGGATCAGGGCGGGCGGGCCGGCGACACAGCCGTCATAGCCGTCCCAGGGCCCCAGCGCCCTGACGGCATGCGGGAGCTGGTGCACCCCGTTGCGGTCCGGCACCGGACGGACCTCCAGCCATGTGTGGCGCTTCTGGAGGAGCCGCAGATCCTCGAGTCCGTACAGGTCCCGCTCGCTACGGGCGCCGTACACCACCTCGACGGTCCGCCGGCCGCCCTTCCCGGCGATGTCCTCCACGATCGCTTTGACCGGGGCTATACCGGTGCCGCCGGCGACGCAGACGATTCCGCAGTCGGTGGTGTGGTCGACGGTCATCGTGCCGGTCGGGGCACCGAGCCGGACGACATCGCCGAGTCGGGCCCGGTGCACCAGGGCGTTCGACACCCAGCCCGCGGGGACGGCCTTCACATGGAAGGTCAGCAGCCCGTCGGGCCGAGGAGCCGAGGCGAAGGAGTACGAGCGCCAGACCCGGGGCCACCACGGGGTCTCCACCCCGGCGTACTGCCCGGCCAGATAGGGGTAGGGCTGGTCGGGGCGGACGGTCACGGCCGTCACGTCCTGGGTCAGCGGCTCATGCGCGACGATCTCCGCCTGCCACCACGCCGGGGCGCGCAGTTCGTCTGCGGCCGCGGCATCGATCATCTCCTGGGAGAACGTCGTGTACGCCCGCACCCACGCCGCCTCCGTCCCGGCGCTCCAGACGCGGCCCGCGTAGAAGCTCAGAGCACCCAGAAGGCACTCTCCGACGGCCGGGTAGTGCTCGGCACGGATGCCGTACTTGCGGTGGCTGCGCCCCAGGGTCTGCAGATAGCCCACCAGGAACCGGGCGTCGTCGAGGTGCTCGGCCGTGGTGAGCAGCGCCTTCAGCAGACGGTCCCGCTGGGTGTCCATCCCGGCGGGGAACATCGGGCGCAGTCCCGGGTGGCGCACGAAGAGCAGCGCGTAGAAGTAGGCGGTGAACTCGTCGGCCACGGGAGCGATCTCGGCCATGGTGCGACGGATCAACTCGCCGTCCGGGGGCGTACCGGGAGCCGTGGGGGCGCCCGGTACGGACACGGCCGCAGCGGCGCCCGGACCGGACGGCTGCAGAGCGGCGTTCGGACCGGACGGGGACACGGCGGTGTGAGGGTCGTCCGGGGTCCGGGCGCCGGAGGGCGGCGCCGCCCGGCCAAGCGGTCCGCCCCGGACCGGCGGCACGGTGCCGGCGGGCACGGGCGGTATGCCCTCCTGGGCCGCACCGGCCGGGCCGGATCGCCCGGTACCCGTACCCGGGACGTTGCCGTCCGCCGCAGGGCCCTCCACCCGCCGCACCACCGCAGGACGCAGTCCCTCGCCCGCCCCCCGCGCGCCGGACGGCCGTTCCTCCACCGGCCTGTGCGGGCTGAACCAGCCGCCCTCACCGGGTGCACCGTTGTCGGCCGACGGGGTGGTAGGAGCGTCCATCGTGTGCCTCGCCTCGAACTGCCTTCGGTCGGTCGGCGCCTTCCCTGCACGGAAAGACACGCTTCCTCCGTGGACGACGTGCTTTTCACCGTTCCGGCCGGACGTCCGCAGCTCGTCCGGCGTCGGGTTCAATCCATTCACATTGAACCCGCATTCCCGCCCCCTACGGGTGAGTAAGGCAAGAGTGCGCCAAGCTCGCCGCTGCTCATTTCCTTCAATTCCCGGGCGGGCCGGACGACTTGTCCGGACCCGGTCACACACCGCAGATCCGTGGCGGCCACCGGCCGGGAGCTCCACGGGAAACAGCGGCCATCTGTCCGAACCCTGTACACGCGGCCACGGCATGGCCAAAAGCACGTATGTCTCCCGGGAAACGGTGGACGCCGAGGGTGCCTGTCGGACAGCCTGACCTGCGTGCCGACTCCTGCCCTCGCAACCCTTCCCATTCGCCGGCTGACGATTCGCGATCTGGCCGCCTGCGCCGACTTGTCCGAGGATCGGGGGTGGCCTCGCGAAGAACACAAATGGGGCTTCCTTCTGACCGCGGGAAAGGGATATGGCATCGACGATCCCGGCGGCGGACTGGTCTGCGCATGCGTGGTCACGGAATACGGCCCCTGGGACCGTCCCTCACTGGGCGCCGTCGGAATGGTCCTGGTCTCCGAACGCCACGCCCGGCAAGGCGTCGGGCGCCGGTTGATGCGGCATGTCGTCACGACGATGAGTACCACTCCGCTGACCCTCTACGCGACACCGGACGGCCGCCCGCTGTACGAGGAAATCGGCTTCAAGGTGACCGGCGGCGCGCATACGGTGCGCGGGCACTTCACACCCGGGGAAACGCGGCCCCGGGTGGCGACCCGCCCTGCCACCGGCGAGGATCTTCCCGCGATCCTCCGGCTCGACGAGGAGGTGTTCGGCGCCGACCGCACCCATGTCGTCACCCGGCTTCCCGCCTTCACCGACCGGCTCCGCGTCGCCGAGGAAGGGGGGCGGATCATCGGTTACGCGGGGTCGTGGCCCACCGACGGCGTCCAGGTCGTCGGACCGCTGATCGCTCGTGACACCGAGACCGCGAAGGCGCTCGTCAGCTCGCTCGCCGCCGGTACGGACCGTCCCCTGCGTACGGACATCGACGTACGGCACGAGGAACTGCTGGCCTGGGCCGTGGAACACGGCCTCACGGCCACCGCGCTCCACTCCGTGATGACGTACGGGACCGGGGAGTTGCCCGGCGACTGGAGCCGACGGTTCGCACCGGTGACGGTCGCGGCGAGCTGACGGTCGAGACACCCGCGGGCGCGTCGGTGCGCACCGGAGGCCCGAAACGCCGTTCCGCGACGGCCGCCCGCATAGGCTGCGCTCATGGGAGATCCCGAAACCGGAGCAACGGACCTCACCGTCCGCACCGCCGTCGCCGACGACGTACCGGCGATCGTCGCCCTGCTGGCCGACGACCCGTTGGGCGCCCTGCGCGAGTCACCGGACGATCCGGCCCCGTATCTGGCCGCCCTGCAGCGGCTGAGCGCCGATCCGCACCAGCACCTCGTCGTCGCGGTGCGAGAGGGTCGTGTGGTGGGCACCCTCCAGCTCACGATCGTGCCCGGACTGTCCCGCAGGGGTGCGACCAGATCGATCATCGAGGGTGTCCGCGTCCATGCCGATGAACGCGGCAGCGGCCTCGGTACCCGGCTCATCGAGTGGGCGATCGACGAATCCCGCCGACAGGACTGTCAGTTGGTCCAGCTGACCTCCGACAGCACCCGCACCGACGCGCACCGCTTCTACGAGCGGCTCGGATTCACCGCATCACACATCGGTTTCAAACTCCCTCTGTGACACGGCTGTGGGTGGGCTGTTTCACGTGAAACAGCCCACCCACAGCGGGAACCCGCGGCACGGGACGGGCTACTTGATGCCGCGCCATCCCTCCGGGTCGACCCCGCCGGGCACAGGGGCTCCCTCCTCGTACGGCTGACGGGTGAAGACGAACGATCCGAGGTCCAGGTGGCTCAGCGTCCCGTCCGGGCGCCGTACGGCCCGCAGAAGCTCTCCGTCGTAGTAGTCGTCCCGTCCGGTCCAGGTGCCGTCGCCATGGGGCTCGAACCGCGACCGGCGGCCGTCACCCGTCAGAGGCTCCAGCACGAGCAGTCCGTCCGCCGTCACCCGCAGACCGAAGCCGTAGGTTCCCCAGTACCACTGCCCCGCCAGCTCCAGGAGGGCCGGGTCGACCTCCCGCAGAGGGCGCCACGGCTCCGGGATCCTGGGCTCGGCCTCGGCGACGATGCCCACGAGATCGGCGGCCACTCCTGACAGCAGCGGACCCGAGGTGCAGTTGGCCAGCACCACGGCCGCGATGTCGTCCGCCACACCGATGGTGAGATGGGCCAGGAAGCCCGGCAGCGAACCCGAGTGTCCCACCAGCAGCCGCCCCCCACACTGCCGGACCTGCAGCCCGAGTCCGTACGACACGCCGTCCGCCACGTCCGCGGCGTCGGCCGGCGCCGACGGCGTCCGCATCTCCGCCACGGAAGCCGCACTCAGCACCCGGTCGTCACCCCGGGCCAGGAAGGCGGCGAACCGGGCCAGGTCACCGGTCGTCGACCAGAGCTGCCCTGCGGGTGCCATCCTGCCGAGATCCTCGGCGGGCTCCGGCAGCAGCGCGTCCGCCCACGGGTGCACGGCCCAGCCGACCGCGTACGGTGCCACGGGCCGCACGGTCGTACGGCTCAGGCCGAGCGGCTCGAGCACCTCCCGCCGCAGCACGTCCTCCCACCGCGCGTCCCGCAGCGCCTCCACCAGCGCGCCCAGCAGAGTGAAACCGGTGTTCGAGTAGTGGTGACGGCGGCCGGCGGGATGGACAAAAGGCCTCTCACCGAGGACGTCCGACAGTTCGGGACGCAGTGATCCAGGAGTCCGCTCCCACCACGGGCCCGGCGACTCGGCCGCCAGCCCGCTGCTGTGGGCGAGCAGTCCGGCGATCGTCGCCTCCCCCGCACCGGTGCCCGGCAGATGCTTCTCCAGCCGGTCACCGAGATCGAGCACGCCCTCGTCACGCAGCCTGAGCACCAGAACGGCGGTGAAGGTCTTGGTGATCGAGCCGATCCTGAACTGCACGTTCTCATCCGGAGCGGCCCCGTCGACCGCGCTGCGCGCTCCCGTCCACACGGCTGCCCCGCCCCGTACGACCGTCGCCACGAGCGAGGGTGCCCGGCCGTCGGCCTGGGCCACGGCGATCCGGTGCAGCAGCGCGCGGCGGGTGGCGGGAAGCAGTTCGTCCTGAGGTGTTGTCATGATCCCAGTGCACCCGCCCGGGCCGCCGTACGTCGAGTCCATTTGGCCCGACGGGTCTGACAGATCGCTTTTCCGTCAGACCCGTTTACCGACGGCCGGACGGGTGCACCGGCCGGCCGGGCGGATCAGGTCTGTGCCATGTCGACGAACCGTGAGTAGTGGCCCTGGAAGGCCACCGTGATCGTCGCGGTCGGACCGTTGCGGTGCTTGGCGACGATCAGGTCGGCCTCGCCCGCACGCGGTGACTCCTTCTCGTAGGCGTCCTCGCGGTGCAGCAGGATGACCATGTCGGCGTCCTGCTCGATGGAGCCGGACTCACGCAGGTCGGACACCATGGGCTTCTTGTCGGTGCGCTGCTCGGGACCGCGGTTGAGCTGGGAGAGCGCGATCACCGGGATCTCGAGTTCCTTGGCCAGGAGCTTGAGGTTGCGGGACATGTCGGACACTTCCTGCTGCCGGCTCTCGGCACGCTTGGAACCGCCGTTCTGCATCAGCTGGAGGTAGTCGATGACGACGAGCTTGAGGTCGTTGCGCTGTTTCAGACGGCGGCACTTGGCCCGGATCTCCATCATCGACAGGTTCGGGGAATCATCGATGTACAGCGGTGCGGCCGACACGTCCGGCATACGGCGGGCCAGCCGCGTCCAGTCGTCGTCGGTCATCGTGCCGGAGCGCATGTGGTGCAGGGCGACCCGGGCCTCGGCGGACAGCAGACGCATCGCGATCTCGTTGCGCCCCATCTCGAGGGAGAAGATGACGCTGGGCAGGTTGTGCTTGATCGACGCGATGCGCGCGAAGTCCAGCGCGAGGGTGGACTTGCCCATGGCCGGGCGGGCCGCGATGACGATCATCTGACCCGGGTGCAGTCCGTTGGTGAGAGAGTCCAGGTCGGTGAAGCCGGTGGGCACACCCGTCATCTCCCCGCTGCGTGAGCCGATCGCCTCGATCTCGTCGAGAGCGCCCTCCATGATGTCGCCCAGCGGCAGGTAGTCCTCGCTGGTGCGCTGTTCGGTGACGGCGTAGATCTCACCCTGGGCGCGGTTGACGATGTCGTCGACATCACCGTCCGCCGCGTATCCCATCTGGGTGATGCGCGTGCCCGCCTCGACCAGGCGGCGCAGGACGGCACGTTCGTGAACGATCTCCGCGTAGTACTCGGCGTTCGCCGCCGTCGGCACCGTCTGGACGAGGGTGTGCAGATAGGAGGCGCCGCCGACCTTGTTGATCTCGCCGCGTTTGGTCAGTTCGGCGGCGATGGTGATGGGGTCCGCCGGCTCACCCTTGGCGTAGACGTCGAGGATCGCCTGGTAGATCGTCTCGTGCGCGGGCTTGTAGAAGTCGTGGCCCTTGAGCAGTTCCACGACGTCGGCGATGGCGTCCTTCGACAGCAGCATGCCGCCGAGCACGGACTGCTCGGCGTCCAGGTCCTGCGGGGGGACCCGCTCGAAAGCCGGTCCTCCGCCGTCCCACTCCCCGCTCTCCCGGCCCCGGTCATGCTGATCGTCCCGGCCTCGGCCGCCCTCGCCGCGCCGACGCGAGGCAGGCAGACGATCACTGGGCCCGCTCTCGGCCCACGGGTCGTCCAAGGGCTCGGAAATGCTCACCGAGCCACCTCCTCCCGTCCGCCCGGCGGACCTCGCCGTGCCTCTCTTTTCTACGGCACGGCACTGACAAATGAGAGGCCCTGCTCCACTGGTGGCGCGTCGGTTCTACGGCATGTCCGAGGCCGGTGCGCGGAGCGGGCGCCGCACCACGGTAGGCCCGTCGGCACCGTCAGCCAATCTGGTTATCCACAGGCCATGTGGACGACGGGCCGGATGCTGTGGAGAAGTCGCCCAAACCTGTGCACGAGCCGGTGGACAGTGTGTGAACAAGCCAGCAAATGTTCCCCCCACACCCTTCTGACCTGCACTTTCACCGCCCAAGGGCTGTGCAGAAGAAAAACTTTTCCAGTCAGCCCAAGATCGCTTCGAACGCCGCGCGAAAGTACACCCCGTGCGAATCACAGTAAGGGTCACAAGTGGCTTGCATCACTTACCTGTGGACGATTAGATTGATGCCCATGACACAGGCTCCTCCGACCTCCCGCGCCGCCCGGCGACAGCACGACCGTGAGATCGTCGCGCTGGCCGTCCCGGCCTTCGGCGCCCTGGTCGCCGAGCCTCTCTTCGTCATGGCCGACAGTGCGATCGTGGGGCATCTCGGCACGGCTCAGCTCGCCGGACTCGGCATCGCCTCGGCCCTCCTCACCACGGCGGTGAGCGTCTTCGTCTTCCTCGCCTACGCCACCACGGCGGCCGTCGCACGCCGTGTCGGTTCGGGCGACCTGCCGTCCGCCATCCGCCAGGGTATGGACGGCATCTGGCTGGCGCTGCTGCTCGGTGCAGCCGTCATCACCGTCGTCCTTCCCACCGCACCCGCCCTGGTGCGGCTCTTCGGCGCCTCCGGCACCGCGGCACCGTATGCGACCACCTATCTGAGGATCTCCGCCCTCGGCATCCCGGCCATGCTCGTCGTGCTCGCGGCCACCGGTGTCCTGCGCGGGTTGCAGAACACCAGAACGCCGCTCTATGTCGCCGTCGCGGGCTTCGTCGCCAACGCCGTTCTCAATGTGGGGCTCGTCTACGGCTTCGGTCTCGGTATCGCCGGTTCGGCGTGGGGCACGGTGATCGCCCAGTGCGGGATGGCCGCGGTCTATCTCACCGTGGTCGTCCGCGGGGCCCGTGAACACGGTGCCTCTCTGCGGCCGGATGCCGCAGGTATCCGGGCCTCGGCACAGGCGGGCGTGCCACTGCTGGTCCGCACGCTCTCCCTGCGGGCGATCCTGATGATCGCCACCGCCGTAGCGGCCCGCCTCGGCGACGCCGATATCGCCGCCCACCAGATCGTCCTGTCCCTGTGGAGCCTGCTCGCCTTCGCGCTGGATGCCATCGCGATCGCAGGGCAGGCCATCATCGGCCGCTATCTGGGCGCCGACGACGCCCAGGGTGCCCGGAACGCCTGCCGGCGCATGGTGCAGTGGGGCATAGCGGCGGGATGCGTCCTCGGTCTGCTGGTGGTCGTGGCCCGGCCGGTCTTCCTGCCGTTGTTCACCGGTGACCCGACGGTGCAGGACGCGGCGTTTCCGGCACTCCTCCTGGTGGCGCTGTCCGAGCCGGTGTGCGGCGTCGTCTTCGTCCTGGACGGCGTCCTGATGGGCGCGGGAGACGGCCCCTATCTCGCAGGAGCGATGGTGCTCACCCTGGCGGTCTTCACCCCGGTCGCCCTGCTGGTGCCCGTCCTCGGCGGGGGCCTGACCGCCCTGTGGGGGGCGATGGCCTTGATGATGACGGTGCGGATGCTGACACTGGGATGGCGTGCCCGCTCGGGCCGCTGGGCCGTGACGGGTGCGGCGCGCTGAATCGGCACGAGGAACCGACCGTTTCACGTGAAACCGCGTGAAGCATCGCAGCTGTCACGTTTCACGTGAAACATGCGGATCACGCATGACCCGTCCAAGCAGGGGCGCCCGATACCGGATCACCGACGCCACCCCGTCCGTACGAGAGGGGCCGCACCCGGTAACGGTGCGGCCCCTCTTGTCACAACCGGCCCGGTGATCAGCCCGCGACGACCTCGATGCTGACCTTGGCGGCAACCTCGGGGTGCAGACGCACGGACGTCTCGTGGGCGCCCAGGGTCTTGATCGGCGAGCCGACCTCGATCCGGCGCTTGTCGACGTCGGGACCACCGGCGGCCTTGATCGCCGAGGCGATGTCGGCCTGGGTGACGGAGCCGAAGAGACGGCCGGAGTCACCGGAGCGGACGGCCAGGCGTACCTTGACGCCCTCGAGCCGGGCCTTCACGACGTTGGCCTGCTCGATGGTCTGAATCTCGTGGATCTTGCGAGCACGGCGGATCTGCTCGACGTCCTTCTCGCCGCCCTTGGTCCAGCGGATCGCGAACTTCCGCGGGATCAGGTAGTTGCGGGCGTAGCCGTCCTTGACGTCGACGACTTCGCCGGCGGCACCGAGGCCAGAGACCTCGTGGGTGAGGATGATCTTCATGAGTCGGTCACCCTTCCCTTAGCGCGCGGTGGACGTGTAGGGCAGCAGCGCCATCTCACGGCTGTTCTTAACGGCCGTGGCGACATCACGCTGGTGCTGGGTGCAGTTGCCGGTCACGCGGCGGGCACGGATCTTGCCGCGGTCGGAAATGAACTTCCGCAGCATGTTCGTGTCCTTGTAGTCCACGTACGTGACCTTGTCCTTGCAGAACGCGCAAACCTTCTTCTTCGGCTTGCGCACAGGCGGCTTCGCCATGGTGTTTCTCCTGTGTGATCAAGAAGTGTGGGTACGGCCCACCCTCGGTCCGGGGACCTAGAAGGGGGGCTCGTCCGAGTAGCCGCCGCCACCGCCGCCGCCGGAGTTGCCACCCCAGCCGCCACCGCCGCCCTGGTTGCCGGCGGGAGCGCTGGTCGCCCAGGGGTCGTCGGCGCCGCCGCCGCTCTGCTGACCGCCGCCGGGGCCACCGCCCCAGCCGCCGCCACCCTGGCCGCCACCGCCGCCCGGCCCGCCCTGGCCACCGCGGCCGGAGGTCTTGGTGACCTTGGCCGTGGCGTTGCGCAGGCTGGGGCCGACTTCCTCGACGTCCAGCTCGTAGACCGTGCGCTTGACACCCTCCCGGTCCTCGTAGGACCGCTGCTTCAGCCGGCCCTGCACGACGACGCGCATGCCTCGCTGGAGCGACTCGGCGACGTTCTCAGCCGCCTGGCGCCAGACCGAGCAGGTCAGGAACAGGCTCTCGCCGTCCTTCCACTCGTTCGTCTGCCGGTCGAAGGTGCGGGGGGTGGACGCGACACGGAACTTCGCGACCGCCGCACCGGAGGGGGTGAAACGCAGCTCGGGGTCGTCGACAAGATTGCCGACCACCGTGATGACGGTCTCGCCTGCCATGGATGAACCTCTCGGCGGGTGTGCTGCTGCTGGTTGCTGCTACTCGAAGTCCCGGGACCTGCTGAGCGGAGGAGCTCAGTGGGTCTCGGGGCGGAGGACCTTGGTCCGGAGGACCGACTCGTTCAGGTTCATCTGGCGGTCGAGCTCCTTGACGACCCCAGGCTCGGCCTGGAGGTCGATGACCGAGTAGATGCCCTCGGGCTTCTTCTTGATCTCGTACGCGAGCCGACGACGGCCCCAGGTGTCGACCTTCTCGACCTTGCCGCCGCCGTCACGGACGACGGACAGGAAGTTCTCGATCAACGGAGAGACAGAGCGCTCCTCGACATCGGGGTCGAGGATGACCATCACCTCGTAGTGACGCATGTGAAACCCACCTCCTCTGGACTCAACGGCCACGGTCGTTCCGTGGCAGGAGGGTTGTGATGCGTACGCAACGGTATCGGCCGCCACTGACAATCGGGGCAGCTCTCCCCGGATCCTGGCGGACCCACGGGCGCGGACCCCGGCCGCAGACGGGCCGCGGATCGTCCGCCGGGCCCGGACAGACGCACCCGGGACGGACTTGTGGCCCGGACAGACACCGGTGCAGACGGTACACACTACCCGCACACCCGCTTCCGGTTGAAATCAAGCGGCCCGGACAGTCAGTCTGTACACGTCGGGTGTACGAGGCGCTACGATGCGCCGCCTTCCGCAGGAGGTGCCCCATGGCACAGGCATTGCGACCCAACACCGCCGGATCCCTCTTCGCCACGGACGGCAGGTCCCACCCCCTCCAGGACACCCTGCTCGCGGTGACCCTGACCCTGGGTGTGACGGCCTTCGTCACGGGATTCTTCGACCAGCTGAACCTGCTCGCCTCCTGGACCGGCCTGGCCGGGATCGTCACCGGGGCCTACGGTCAGTGGATCTCGGAGACCACGCGCGAACGCTTCGGACTGGTCCTGGGCCTCGGTGCCGCAGGCGTCGGGTTCTATCTCGGCATGGCGCACGGCGGCCTGTTCGGCTGACGCGGCAAGAGCCTCACGGACCGCGGGAAGAGCCTCACGGACCGCGGGAGGGACCTTCGGACGCCGAACAAACCACCGCACACACCATCACATCGTCACCCCGTCACCACCACGTGGCGGTCCTGGCCCGCCCCGGCCCCCAAACGGCCGGGGCGCCGGGTGCGTCTGCCCAGCCAGGCCATGGCCAAGGCGCAGTAGGCTTCGGCGCGTGAGCCGGCACCCCTGACCCATGGGGACACACCAGCCCGAGGAGCGCCCCGACATGAGCCTGACACTGAGGACCATCAGCCGCGAGCAGCATCTGGCGTACATCCAGAGCCTGCCGGCGGCCAGTCACATGCAGGTCCCGGCCTGGGCCGACGTCAAGGCGGAGTGGCGCTCCGAGAGTCTCGGCTGGTTCGACCCCCGTACCGGTGAACTGGTCGGTGTCGGCCTGGTGCTCTACCGCCAGCTGCCCAAGATCAAGCGGTATCTGGCCTATCTGCCCGAGGGCCCGGTCATCAACTGGTTCGCGCCGAACCTGGACGACTGGATGCAGCCGATGCTGGCGCACCTCAAGCAGCAGGGCGCGTTCTCCGTGAAGATGGGCCCGCCGGTGATCATCCGGCGCTGGAACTCGAACTCCATCAAGCAGGGCATCCAGAGCCCCGACGTGAAGCGGCTGCGTGACATCGAGGCCGACTTCATCGAGCCGCGCGCCTTCGAGGTGGCCGACAAGCTGCGCCGGATGGGCTGGCAGCAGGGCGAGGACGGCGGTGCGGGCTTCGGCGACGTACAGCCGCGCTACGTCTTCCAGGTGCCGCTGGCGAATCGTTCCCTGGAAGAGGTCCACAGGAACTTCAACCAGCTGTGGCGCCGCAACATCAAGAAGGCCGAGAAGGCCGGCGTCGAGGTCGTCCAGGCCGGCTACCAGGACCTCGAGGAGTGGCAGCGGCTGTACGAGATCACGGCCGTGCGCGACCACTTCCGGCCGCGCCCGCTGTCGTACTTCCAGCGTATGTGGACGGCCCTCAACTCCGAGGACCCCAACCGCATGCGGTTGTACTTCGCACGCCACAACGGGGTGAATCTGTCGGCGGCGACCATGCTGATCGTCGGCGGGCACGTCTGGTACTCGTACGGCGCCTCCGACAACATCGGCCGTGAGGTGCGGCCGTCGAACGCCATGCAGTGGCGGATGCTCCGTGACGCGTACGCGCTCGGCGCCACCGTCTACGACCTGCGCGGCATCTCCGACTCGCTGGACGAGACCGATCACCTCTTCGGTCTGATCCAGTTCAAGGTGGGCACCGGCGGTGAGGCCGCCGAGTACCTCGGCGAGTGGGACTTCCCGCTGAACAAACTCCTCCACAAGGCGCTGGACATTTACATGTCGCGCCGCTGACCCGGCACAATTGCCTCTTGTCCCTCACACGTCCCCCATAACGTCGCAGCAACAGGAAGGGTCCGGGTCACGCCATGGCGCTCACGCTCTACGTCGACACCGCGCGCTGGCGGGCGCATCACAAGCACGTGCAGGAGCAGTTCCCGGGACTGGTCCCGGTCTGCAAGGGCAACGGCTACGGCTTCGGTCATGAGCGGCTCGCGGAGGAGGCCACCCGTATGGGCTCGGACGTCCTCGCCGTCGGCACGACCTACGAAGCCGCGCGGATCAAGGACTTCTTCAGCGGTGACCTGCTGGTGCTGACGCCCTACCGGCGTGGCGAGGAGCCCGTCCCGCTGCCCGACCGGGTGATCCGCTCGGTGTCGTCCGTGGACGGCGTCTACGGCCTCGTGGGAGCCCGCGTGGTCATCGAGGTGATGTCCTCGATGAAGCGGCACGGCGTCAGCGAGCAGGACCTGCCTCAGCTGCACTCGGCCATCGAGAGCATCCGGCTCGAGGGCTTCGCCATCCATCTGCCGCTGGACCGCACCGACGGCTCGGACGCCGTGGAGGAGGTCATCGCCTGGATGGACCGGCTGCGCGCGGCCCGGCTGCCGCTGCACACGATGTTCGTCAGCCATCTGCGGGCCGAGGAACTCGTCCGGCTGCGGCAGCAGTTCCCGCAGACGCAGTTCCGCGCCCGGATCGGCACCCGGCTGTGGCTGGGGGACCACGAGGCGACCGAGTACCGCGGCGCCGTCCTGGACGTCACCCGCGTCGCCAAGGGCGACCGGTTCGGCTACCGGCAGCAGAAGACCGCGTCCGACGGCTACCTGGTCGTCGTGGCGGGCGGTACGTCGCACGGGGTGGGCCTGGAGGCCCCCAAGGCGCTGCACGGTGTGATGCCGCGCGCCAAGGGCGTCGCCCGGGCCGGTCTGGCCACGGTGAACCGGAACCTGTCGCCGTTCGTGTGGGGCGGCAAGCAGCGCTGGTTCGCCGAGCCGCCGCACATGCAGGTGTCGATCCTGTTCGTGCCGTCCGACGCGCCCGAGCCGAAGGTGGGCGAGGAGCTGGTGGCCCATCTGCGGCACACCACGACCCAGTTCGACCGCATCGTGGACCGCTGACCCCTGGGACACCCGCAGCATCAGCCACAGCCGAAAGGCCGTACACGGAAGGTTCCGTGTACGGCCTTTCGGTTCCGGGCATACGGCGCCCACGCCGTGTTCGCTCAGACTGTGTTCGCTCAGAGCGAACCGTCGGTCGGCCCGCGCGTGCCCCACTCCACGGTCGGCCCCCCGAACGGAACGGCGGGCTGTGGACGGCGGGCGGCGGAGCCGAGCACGAAGACGTCCTCCGCACCGTCGAGCACCCCGCCGGAAGGGTCGTCGTCACCCGAGCGGCGCACCACGTCCCGCTCCGGCAGGAGAATGTCCCGGACGACGACGGCGCACAGGTACAGCGTCCCCAGCAGGTGCACGGCGATGGCCCAGTGGTAGCCGTGAGTGGGCAGTCCCTTGTGTGCGTCACCGCTGGTCGTGTACGCGAGGTACATCCAGATACCGAGGTAGTACGTCACCTCGCAGGCCTGCCAGACCAGGAAGTCCCGCCACTTCGGCCGGGCCAGCACCGCCAGCGGGACCAGCCACAGGACGTACTGGGGCGAGTAGACCTTGTTGGTGACGATGAAGGCCGCCACGACCAGGAAGGCCAGCTGGGCGAAGCGGGGGCGCCTGGGCGCGGTCACCGTCAGGACGGCGATGCCGGCGAAACAGAGCACCACCAGTGCCATGGCCGCGGCGTTCACGAAGTCGGTGCTGGGCGGGGTGGTGGTGTTCTGCGCCCAGATGAGCCAGAAGGACCCGAAGTCGACGCCGCGTTCCTGGCTGAAGCGGTAGAACTTCGACCAGCCGTCGAAGGCGAAGAGCATCACCGGAAGGTTCACCACAAGCCAGGACAGGGCCGCGCCCCCCAGCGCCCTCCCGAAGTCCCGCCACTTGCCGGCGCGCCAGCACAGCAGGAAGAGCGGGCCGAGCAGGAACACCGGGTAGAGCTTGGCGGCCGTGGCGAGGCCCAACAGAAGGCCGAACGCGAGGGAACGGCCACGGGACCACATCAGCATCGCGGCGGCCGTCAGAGCGACCGCCAGGAGGTCCCAGTTGATGGTGGCGGTCAGGACGAAGGCGGGGGCCAGCGCGAGCAGCAGGCCGTCCCAGGGACGCCGGACGTGGGTGCGGGCCACACAGACGGCGATGACGACCGCGCAGATCATCAGCATCCCGGCGTTGACCATCCAGTACCACTGTTCCTGGTGCTGGATGCTGCCGCTGCCGCTGCCGGGGGTCAGCCAGGCGGCCACCTCCATGAACACACCGGTCAGCACCGGGTACTCGAGGTAGTCCATGTCGCCGGGCAGCTTGTCGAAATAGGGCACGAGCCCGTCGGCGAATCCGCGGCCCTGGTAGAGGTGCGGAATGTCCGAGTAGCAGGCGTGCGTGTACTGCGAACTGGCGCCGAAGAACCAGGCGCCGTCATAGCAGGGCGCCTTCTGTACCAGGCCGAGGGCGAACATCCCGATCGCCACGAACACGACCACGCGCACCGGGGTCCACCAGGTCGCACCGAGCAGGGCGTGGCGACCGACCGGGCCTCCGATCAGCTCGCTGCCGCTCGCGGCGATCTCGTCGTCCCTGGTCGGCAGCACCGGCTCGGACTCGTCCACGCTCGCTGGCGTCGTTTCTGCACTGGGCATGGGGTCATCCTGCCGTATAGGCCTGGGAGCGGGGGAACTCGTCGCCACACCAAGCACCGAGACCCGTTTCATGCGGATAAATACAGAATCGAGAAATTTAGTGATCTTGCCGAAGCTGAACCTGCGCGATAGTTTCTGAGAAAAGAAGGAGGGTACATATGAAAATGCGAGGAAAGGCTTCCTTAGTGGCTGCCGGTTCCATGCTGCTCATCGGCTTCACGGCCGGCCCGTCGCAGGCCGCCGTGACGCACATCGCCGGCTGTTCCACCACCGGCGCCAGCGGGACTGTAAACACGAGCGGCTGGGATTACGGCGACAACAGCATTCCCTCACTCACTCTGACGGTCTGGGACACCGAGTCGGACGGCCATCATGCGCAGATCCGCCTTGTGGCGCAGTACCCGGACACCGTGAGCTTCTTCCCGTGGCACTCCAACTATGACGGATACGCCACCTCCAAGGAGTTCGACTCCTATGTAGCTGCGGGGGGAAGTATCTCGGACGTCGGAATTCAGGTGGCCAGGTACGAAGGAAGCACCCAATTGAATCACTGTACGAAATGGGTGTCCGGCTCCACCATGGAACCCTGAGCATTTCCGGTCGAGACCGAGGCGAACACAGTGGCCCGTGTCTGCATCTCTCCCCCAAGGGATGCAGACACGGGCCAGCTCTTTTCGGCGGGTCAGCCTCCGGAACCTCCGAAGAGGCCGCCCCCGTTCCCGTTGCCCTTGGTGCTGGAGGCACTCGCCGTCGGCGACAGGGTCACTCCGCCGGTACTGCCTCCGGTGGAGGTGCCTCCGTTGTTGTCACACTTCCAGCTGAAGCCGTTGCAGGTGTTCGTGGCGGACGGGGTGGGCGACTCCGGCGTGGCGCTGGGCGTCTCGCTCGGCGTCTCGCTCGGCGTCTCGCTGGGGGTGATGGTGACGGACGGGGTCGGGGACGGGGCGCCGTCCTCGTCCTGGAGCACACCGATCTTCGCGGCGTCCGGGAACCCGGGGTCGGACTTCCCCTTCAGAGCGCCCTTCATGTACTCGGTCCACACCAGCGTCGGGATGTCACCGCCGTGGATGGACGCGACGCCCGCGGTGCCGTTCATGGAGAGCAGCTCGTGGTCCTTGGGGTTCTCGCGGAACATCGCGACCGAGGTCGACAGCTGCTGGGTGTAGCCGACGAACCAGGCCGACTTGTTGCTGTCGGTGGTACCGGTCTTGCCGGCCGCGGTACGGCCCAGGGCCTTGGCGTTCTCGCCGGTGCCGTTCTGGATCACGTTCTCCAGGGTGTCCGTGACGTTGTTCGCCACGTCGGCGGGCAGGGCGCTCGTGGACTTCGGCTTGGTGAAGTCCGACTGCTCCTGGCCGTCCTTCTTGACGGCCGTCACCGAGTACGGGTCCACGTGCTTGCCCGACGCCGCGAACGTCGCGTAGGCGTCGGCCATGCGGATCGCACTGGGCGTCGACGTACCGATGGCGAACGATGGGTTGAGATCCTGCGACATGCTGTCCGGCAGGATGCCGGACGCCTTCGCGACGTCCCGCACCTTGGTCATCCCGACGTCCACACCGAGTTGCACGAAGGGTGTGTTGATGGACTGCTCCATCGCCTTGCGCAGGGTGATGTAACCCCAGGCGTGGTCACTCTCGTTGCGCTGCCGGAAGACCGACTGGTCCTTGTTCAGGTAGTAGCTGCCGTCCGGCTTCCGCACCTTGAGGTTGTCGTCACCGTTGTACTTGGCCAGCGGTGACAGCCCGTCAGGGTTGGTCTTGTACGTGCCGTACTCCATGGCCGCGGCGAGCACGAACGGCTTCCACGTCGAACCCACCGGGACACCGGAGGTGTCGGCGTTGTTGGTGAAGTGGTTGTTCTCGTAGCCCTCGCCGCCGTACAGCGCGACGATCGCGCCGTCGTTGGGCACCACCGAGGCCGCTCCGAACTGGACGTACTTGTCCAGATCGCGCTTCTTCGGGTCGAGGCGGGCCTTCTGGATCTTCTTGACGGCCGCGTTCAGGTCGTCGACCTTGCTCTTGTCGAAGGTCGTGTAGATCTGGTAGCCGCCCTGGTCGAACTGGGTCTGGGAGATGTCCGAGTGCGTCAGGACGTACTTCTTGGCGGTGTCCACCAGGTAGCTGATCTGTCCGGTCATGCCCTTGGTCGCCTTGCGGCCGTCGGGCTTCGGGTACTTCTTGATCGCTTCCTGGTACTGGGCGTCCGTGAGGTGCTTGTCCTTGTGCATCTCGCCGAGGATCCAGCTCCAGCGCTCCTGGGAACGCTTGAGGTTGGCGGACGCGGTCGCGGCGGGATCGATGCTCTCGTTGCCCGCCGGGTCGTAGTACGTCGCGCCTTTCAGGAGGGCCGCGAGGACGGCGCACTGGCTCGCCGTGAGTCTCTCCGCGTTCACGCCGTAGTACGTCTGGGCCGCCGCCTGGATGCCGTAGGCACCCCGGCCGTAGTACGAGGTGTTCAGATAGCCCTGGAGGATCTGCGACTTCTTGAGCTTCGTGCCCACCTTTATGGAGATGAACATCTCCTTGAACTTCCGGGAGACCGTCTGCTCCTGGCTCAGGTAGGTGTTCTTCACGAACTGCTGGGTGATCGTCGAACCACCCTGCGTCTGACCGCCCTTCGCCATGTTGACCAGGGCACGGGCGATGCCCATGGGGTCGACGCCGGAGTCCTGGTAGAAGCTCTTGTTCTCCGCGGAGATCACCGCGTACTGCATGGGCTTCGGGATCTTGTCGATGGTGACGTTCTGGCGGTTGACGCCGGTGCCGGTGGCCACCATCTGCTCGCCGTTGGCCCAGTAGTAGACGTTGTTCTGCGACTGGGCCGCGGCGTTCTCGTCAGGGATGCCCACCATGGCGTAGGCGACGCCGACCATGGCCACCAGGCTGCCGAAGAAGAAGATGCCCAGCCCGGTGACGAGCCTCCAGGACGGCACCCAGCGGCGCCAGCCGTACTTGTCGAAGCGGGGGTAGTCGACGAACCGCTTCGGACCCCCGGCGTCGGCTCTCCCACGCCCCGGACCGCCCGGACCGCCGGGTCCGCCGGGTCCGCGGCCGTTGTCGGGGGCCCTGCGGCGGTTGCCCGGGCCTCTCTGTGCGGCGCGCCTTGCCTCGGCACGGCTGCTGTACGAGGACTCGCCGCCCTCGTAGCGGTTCGGTCCACTCGGCCCATAGGAATCGGAAGGAGACCCGGTGGCGCCTCGCGGTGCCGCGCGGCGGCCGGCGGACGAGCCGGGCTGGCCGCGTCGGGCCGCGGCACGTCCGTCTCCCTGCGGCTGCGGCGGTTTGCGACGGTGCTCGCTCATCGAACGATTACTCCTCGGGCAGGCGCACCCTTGGGCGCCTGGAAACGGCGGCTGGTTTCCGGTCCCCCCGAAGTACGGATGTGGTCGGTCCTGCATTCACCCGTACTGCACCAAGGACGAGGACGCCCCCCAGGTGTCACTCGGTTCCCGGTGGTGTGCATGGCGCACAGACTACGCACCGCCAAAACCCGTCGTGGGACGAAGTTCACCTCAAACCAGGCACTTCGCCGCCGATGAATCCATGATGTGACCCCGTTCACTTTTCCCCCTCTTGTCGCATCCGGAAGGCCGTTCTATCGTCGTGATGTATCGAGTCGATACATCGGAGCGAGATAAAGTGGCCAGGACAGGGAGGAGGCGACGATGAGCCGGCGTGCCGGGATCCTCGAGTTCGCTGTTCTCGGTCTGCTCCGCGAGTCTCCGATGCACGGCTATGAGCTGCGTAAACGGCTCAATACATCGCTGGGTGTGTTCCGTGCGTTCAGCTACGGGACGCTGTATCCGTGCCTCAAGACACTGGTCGCGAGCGGCTGGTTGACCGAGGAGACGGGGAGAACCCCCGAGGAGGCCCTTGCCGCTCCGCTCGCGGGCCGCCGCGCCAAGATCGTCTACAGGCTGACGGCGGAAGGCAAGGAACACTTCGAGCAGTTGCTCTCGCAGACGGGTCCCGACGCGTACGAGGACGAGCACTTCGCCGCTCGTTTCGCGTTCTTCGGACAGACGTCGCGCGATGTCCGCATGCGCGTGCTGGAAGGCCGCCGCAGCAGGCTGGAGGAGCGACTGGAGAAGATGAGCCTCTCGCTGGCACGCACCCGGGAGCGGCTGGACGACTACACGCTCGAGCTCCAGCGCCACGGGATGGAGTCCGTGGAGCGCGAAGTGCGCTGGCTGAACGAGCTCATCGAGAGCGAACGGACCGGGCGGGACCTCACGGGTCCCCCCGCCGGGGGATCCGCCCAGCAGGACATCGCAACTGGATCGACGGGCGGCCTGCCCCGTCCCGGGGACACCCCGGAGACGGATACGCCCGGCGACACCGCCACGTGACGGCCCGTTCAGGGCGTCACTCGCACACACAGGGAGCAACCGGAATGGGTTCGGTTCGCGTAGCCATCGTCGGCGTGGGCAACTGTGCCGCCTCGCTGGTTCAGGGAGTCGAGTACTACAAGGACGCCGACCCGGCGTCCAAGGTCCCCGGCCTGATGCACGTGCAGTTCGGCGACTACCACGTCCGCGACGTCGAGTTCGTCGCCGCGTTCGACGTGGACGCCAAGAAGGTCGGCCTCGACCTCGCGGACGCCATCGGCGCCTCCGAGAACAACACGATCAAGATCTGCGACGTACCCGCGTCCGGTGTCACGGTCCAGCGCGGTCACACCCACGACGGCCTCGGCAAGTACTACCGCGAGACCATCGAGGAGTCCGCTGCCGAGCCGGTCGACGTCGTCCAGGTCCTCAAGGACAAGCAGGTCGACGTCCTGGTCTGCTATCTGCCGGTCGGCTCCGAGGACGCGGCGAAGTTCTACGCCCAGTGCGCCATCGACGCCAAGGTCGCCTTCGTCAACGCCCTCCCGGTCTTCATCGCCGGCACCAAGGAGTGGGCGGACAAGTTCACCGAGGCCGGCGTGCCGATCGTCGGTGACGACATCAAGTCCCAGGTCGGCGCGACCATCACGCACCGCGTCCTGGCGAAGCTGTTCGAGGACCGGGGCGTCGTCCTGGACCGCACGATGCAGCTGAACGTCGGCGGCAACATGGACTTCAAGAACATGCTCGAGCGTGACCGTCTGGAGTCCAAGAAGATCTCCAAGACGCAGGCCGTCACCTCCCAGATCCCCGACCGCGACCTCGGTGCGAAGAACGTCCACATCGGCCCGTCCGACTACGTGCCGTGGCTCGACGACCGCAAGTGGGCCTACGTCCGCCTCGAGGGCCGCGCCTTCGGCGACGTCCCGCTGAACCTGGAGTACAAGCTCGAGGTCTGGGACTCCCCGAACTCCGCCGGTGTGATCATCGACGCCGTGCGTGCCGCGAAGATCGCCAAGGACCGCGGTATCGGCGGCCCCGTGCTGTCCGCGTCCTCGTACTTCATGAAGTCCCCGCCGGTCCAGTACTTCGACGACCAGGCCCGCGAGAACGTCGAGAAGTTCATCCGCGGCGAAGTCGAGCGCTGACACCCAGCTCGCACAGCGCACCGCACACCGCGCGCCGGCCAGGCCGGACGGCGCGCGGTCACACAGCTCCTGCCAGGGCCGGAGAGGGTCCCCGGGTCGTCCGCCCGGGGACCCTCTCGGTATGTGAGGCTGGGGCCCATGCCCGTCGTCCGCGACCTGCGCGTCCTGCTCCGCTTCCGGAACTTCCGCCGTCTGCTCGCCGTGCGGCTGCTGTCCCAGGGCTCCGACGGGGTCTACCAGGTCGCACTCGCCACGTACGTCGTCTTCTCGCCGGAGAAGCAGACCTCGGCCGCCGCGATCGCCTCCGCGATGGCCGTCCTGCTGCTCCCGTACTCTCTGGTGGGCCCGTTCGCCGGAGTCCTGCTGGACCGCTGGCGGCGCCGTCAGGTCTTCCTGTACGGCAATCTGCTGCGCGCCCTGCTGGCGGCGGGAACGGCCGTGCTGATGGTCAGTCATGTCCCTGCCTGGCTTTTCTACCTCTCCGCCCTGTGCGTCACCGCCGTGAACCGGTTCGTCCTTGCGGGACTGTCGGCCGCTCTGCCCCGGGTGGTCGACGCCGAACGCCTGGTGATGGCCAACTCCCTGTCCCCGACGGCCGGGACGCTCGCGGCGACGGCAGGTGGCGGACTCGCCTTCACCGTACGGCTCGCGATCGCGGACTCGGACGCGGCCGTCGTCCTGCTGGGCGCCGTCCTGTATCTGTGCGCGGGCCTGACGTCGCTGCTGATGGCACCGGAGCTGCTCGGCCCGGAGCGGGCACTGGTCCGGCCGCACCTGCGAACGGCCCTCAGCGGCACCGTGCGCGGCCTCGTGGCGGGACTACGGCATCTGGGGGCGCCGGAGCGCCGTGCGGCCACCTGGGCGCTCACCTCGATGACGCTGATGCGCTTCTGCTACGGCGCCCTGCTGGTCCTGGTCCTGATGCTGTGCCGCTACGCACTGAGTTCCGGCACCGACGACGGGCTGCGGCTGCTGGGGCTGGCTCTGGGCGTCTCCGGAGCAGGTTTCTTCGCCGCCGCCGTCATCACGCCCTGGGCCGCGGGGCGGCTCGGTCCAGGCCGCTGGATCGCGGTGTGCGCCGCCTGCGCGGCCGTCCTGGAACCCGTGCTCGGGCTGCCCTTCGCCACGGGACCCATGCTGGTCGCCGCCTTCGTACTGGGGCTCACCACCCAGGCCGCGAAGATCGCCACGGACACCGTCGTACAGTCCACCGTCGACGACGGCTTCCGCGGCCGGGTCTTCTCGCTCTACGACGTGCTCTTCAACGTCGCCTTCGTCGGCGCCGCCGGGGTGGCCGCCCTGATACTCCCCCCGGACGGCCGCTCGGCGCCACTGGTGGTCACGGTGGCCGCGGTCTACGCGATGGTTGCTGCGGCTATGGCCCGCTTTGAGCATCGCCAAGTGTCACATCAATGACACAGAGGCCTCTGGGATTACTACGTTGTCAGAGGGTCCCGATACCTTACGTGCGTCTTAACTCGTGCGTTTCGCGCTCACGTTCTAGGGGGACCCCTGTGACCGTTCCACCGCCGCCTCATGGCCAGAATCCGTACGCCCAGACGCCCCCTCCTCCCATGGGGCAGCAACCCGGGGTCCCCCAGCAGCCCTACCCGCCGCAGCAACCGTACGCGGCCTTCCCCCAGCAGGGGGCACCGTTCCCTCAACAAGGCGCTCCCTTCCCCCCGCCGCCGGCCCCGCCCCGGCGAGGCGGCAAGAAGGTGCTCGGCATCCTGGGCGCGATAGGTGTCTTCGTCCTGATAGCCGCCCTGAAGTTCGGCGTCGGCTTCGGCCTCGGCTGGTTCCTGAACCGTGACGACGCGGAGACCACCTCGGTGGGCTCCTGCATGCACAACGACGGCACCTACACCTCGCCCGACCTCAACGAGGTCGACTGCTCATCCGGCAACGCGCAGTACAAGGTTCTCCAGAAGTTCGACGACTCGAGCGACGAGAACAAGTGCAAGTCCGTCACGGACTCGACGATCTACTACGTCCAGACCGGCGGAGGTCACGACGTGGTGCTCTGCCTGAAGGAAACCAAGTAACGGCGGTACCGGATCAACGGGCCTGGGGGCGGTGTTTCACGTGAAACACCGCCCCCAGGCCATGTCCGGATCCCCGCCACCGACCCCTTCGGGGGCATGTTTCACGTGAAACATGCCCCGTTCCACGGCTCAGCCCTGACCGGCCCACCACTCCTTGAGAGCGGTCACAGCCGCGTCATGTCCCATCGGGCCGTTCTCCAGACGCTGTTCCAGCATGTACGTGTACGCCTTGCCGACCACCGGCCCCGGCCCGACACCGAGGATCTCCATGATCTGGTTGCCGTCGAGGTCCGGGCGGATCGCGTCGAGCTCCTCCTGTTCCTGGAGCTGGACGATGCGCTCCTCCAGGCCGTCGTAAGCACGCGACAGCACGGCGGCCTTGCGCTTGTTGCGGGTGGTGCAGTCGGAGCGGGTCAGCTTGTGCAGACGGGAGAGCAGCGAGCCCGCGTCCCGGACATAGCGGCGCACGGCCGAGTCCGTCCACTCCCCGGTGCCGTAGCCGTGGAAGCGCAGGTGGAGTTCGACGAGGCGTGAGACGTCCTTCACGAGCTCGTTGGAGTACTTGAGCGCCGTCATCCGCTTCTTTGTCATCTTCGCCCCGACCAGTTCATGGTGGTGGAACGAGACGCGGCCGTCCTTCTCGAAACGGCGGGTACGAGGCTTCCCCACGTCGTGCAGCAGGGCCGCGAGACGGAGAGCGAGGTCGGGGCCGTCCTCCTCCAGCGCGATCGCCTGTTCCAGGACGATCAGCGTGTGCTCGTAGACGTCCTTGTGCCGGTGGTGCTCGTCGCTCTCCAGCTTCAGGGCCGGCAACTCGGGCAGGACCTGCCCGGCGAGGCCGGTGTCGACGAGCAGGGTGAGTCCCTTACGGGGGTGCGCCGACAGAATCAGCTTGTTCAGCTCGTCCCGGACCCGCTCGGCCGAGACGATCTCCAGCCGCCCGGCCATGTCCTTCATCGCCCCGACCACCTCGGGCGCGACCTCGAAATCGAGCTGGGCGGCGAAGCGGGCGGCACGCATCATACGCAGCGGGTCGTCGGAGAAGGACTCTTCCGGGGTGCCCGGGGTGCGCAGGATCCGCGCGGCAAGGTCGTCGAGCCCGCCGTGCGGATCGACGAACTCCTTCTGCGGCAGCGCCACGGCCATCGCGTTCACCGTGAAGTCCCGCCGGACCAGGTCCTCCTCGATGGAGTGCCCGTACGACACCTCGGGCTTGCGGGAGGTCCGGTCGTACGCCTCCGACCGGTAGGTGGTGACCTCGATCTGGTAGCCGTCCTTCTGCCCCCCCACGGTGCCGAAGGCGATCCCGACCTCCCACACCGCGTCCGCCCACGGCCGCACGATCCTCAGGACGTCCTGAGGACGCGCGTCGGTGGTGAAGTCCAGATCGTTGCCGAGCCGCCCGAGCAGCGCGTCCCGGACCGATCCGCCGACCAGCGCCAGGGAGAACCCGGCCTGCTGGAAACGGCGGGCCAGATCGTCGGCGACGGGGGCCACTCGCAGAAGTTCGGTCACGGCATGTCGCTGCGCATGACTGAGGGTGGCGGAGGAGGTGTCTTCGTTGGCGTTCGGCACAGCAGAACAGGGTACGTGGCCCGGACCCGCCACCGCGCCTCGATTGAGCGCGGACGGCCACCCTCTTCCTTTATCAGGGCAAGATGCGCCTTTAGGACTTTCATCAGCACATCGCCCCATACAGATTCATACAGAACCGCCCGGTGGATTCTCCGATCTTGTGAAGGCCCTCCATGGCACTTCCGCTCGGCGGGCATCGTTACGATGCGTGGACGTACATTGCGACGACCACTGACGACAAGGGACGGGCGAGCGCGTGGCCGAGGCGGCAGAACTCCTGGGGACGGTTCCCTCACCTGCCCGCCGGTGGTTGCGGCGGACCGGAGCGCTGCTCGCCGGGGCGCCCCTGCTGGCCGGTGTGCTCCAGCTGCCCGCCGCACTGCCCGCGCAGGCGTCCGCCACGGCCTCGGCCAAGGAGGCGTCCGGCTCCGGAACGGTCGCTGTCTCGGTGGACACCCTCAGCCCCAGCGTCCCCTCCGACGGGGACACCCTGACCGTCACCGGCACGGTCACGAACAGGAGCAAGCAGGCCGTCACCGGTGCCCATGTGGGCCTGCGGGTCGGACCGGCCCTGACCACCCGGTCGGCGATCGACAGCGCCGCCGGCCGCTCCGGCTACCAGCCCGGCGCCGACGCCGACGAGGTCGGCGACAAGTACACCGAGAAGTTCGCCACTCTCGCCCCCGGCGTCGCCGAGCACTTCCGGATCTCCGTACCGGTCGGCAAGCTCGGCCTCGACGCCGACGGCGTCTACCAGCTCGGGGTCTCGCTCTCCGGGCAGACCTCCGCGCAGCCGTGGGAACAGGTGCTGGGCATCCAGCGGACCTTCCTGCCCTGGCAGCCCGACGAGGCGGACACCAGGACGAAGACCACGTACCTGTGGCCGCTGATCTCCACCGTCCACATGACGGCCGAGTCGGGACCCGGCGAACAGCAGACGCCGGTGTTCCTCGACGACAGCCTCGCCGAGGACCTCGCCCCCGGCGGGCGGCTGGCGGAGCTGGTGTCGCTGGGCAAGAACCTGGACGTCACCTGGGTACTCGACCCCGACCTGCTGGCGGCCGTCGACGCCATGGCCGGCACCTACAAGGTCAGGAACAGCGACGGCACCACCGCCGCGGGCACCCACCAGGCGGTCGCCAAGCAGTGGCTCGCCGGGCTCCAGCAGGCGGTGGCCGGCAAGGAGGTCGTCGCGCTGCCCTACGGCGACCCCGACCTCGCCTCCCTCGCGCACAACGGCACCGGCGTCACCGGTTCGCTCAACCAGCTGAAGGCGGCCACGGACGTCGTCACGAACACCGTCGAGCCGATCCTCCACGTCAAACCGTCCACCGACTTCGCCTGGCCGGTGGACGGCGCCGTCGACCCGTCGATCGTCAAGGTCGCCACCTCCGCGGGCGCCGACACGGTGATCGCGCGCAGCGACAGCCTCCAGGAGACCGGCGGCCTGTCCTACACGCCCTCCGCGGCCCGCCCCGTCGGCGGCGGCACCACAGCCGTGGTCGCCGACGCCCGGCTGTCCACGGCCTTCCAGAGCGATCTCACGAAGACCGGCGCGAGCACGCTCGCCGTCCAGCGGTTCCTGGCCCAGAGCCTGGCCGTCGACCTCCAGTCGGACAAGCAGCGCAGCATCGTCGTCGCCCCGCAGCGCATGCCCTCGGTGAGCCAGGCGCAGGCCATGGCGGCGGCCGTCTCCGCGCTCCAGGACGGCACCTGGTCGCAGTCGCAGGAACTCACGGCCGCCGCCAAGGCCAAGCCGGACCCGGGCGCCACCACCCGCATCCCGTCCGGCTCCTCCTACCCCAGGTCGCTGCGCCGGCAGGAGCTGCCGAAGTCCGCCTTCGAGCAGATCGCCGTGACCCAGGACGGACTCGACAACTTCAAGATCGTCCTCACCAACAAGTCCCGGGTGGTGACCCCCTTCGGACGGGCCGTCAACCGCGAGATGTCGACGACGTGGCGCAGCCGTCCCGCCGACGCGACCGACTACCGGCAGGACGTGGAGAACTACCTCGGCGACCTCACCGACCAGGTCAAGCTGATCGACAAGTCCGAGACCAAGCTCTCCGGACGCAGCGCCACGATCCCCGTGACGGTGCAGAACAACCTGGTCCAGGGCGTCGACCACCTGGTGCTGCGGCTCACCTCGACCAACCCCACCCGGCTCAAGATCGACGGAAAGCACTACCAGGAGCAGCCCGTCGCGGTGTCCGGCGGCCACAGCCAGTCGGTGAAGTTCACCACGTCCGCCAACGCCAACGGCCAGGCGACCGTGATCGCTCAGCTGTACACGGAGGACGGCCAGGCATACGGTCAGGCCGTCACCTTCGACGTGAAGGTCACCGAGATCACGGCCACCGTGATGCTGGTCATCGGCGGCGGCGTCCTGCTGCTGGTCCTGGCCGGCTTCCGGATGTACACCCAGCGCAAGCGCGCGGCCGCCCGGGACACCGCGGCGGACGGCCCCGGCGAGCCGGAGGACGACTCCGCCGACGCCCACGGCCCCGAGACCCCGGAGGACCACCCGGACGAGGAGTCCGGCCCCGGGGCCCGGACCGACACCCCGGAGCAGCCGAGTGACCCGACACCGGACACCGCTCCGGAAAGCACCGCCCCGTCCGGCACGGGTGAGAGAGTGGACCGTTGAGCGATGTCGTGGCCCGTGGGCCGGGGACGATGAGGTGGAGTAACCGATGAACGCGCCGTACGACGGTGACCGCGGCCGGGCCGCGGGCAACCCGGGCCATCCCGGGGGTCCGCCGCCCGAGCACGGTCAGGTGCCCTCCCAGCCACCCGCCGACACGTACTTCCAGGACGCCTACCACCAGGACCCCTACGGAGCGCAGGACCTCGCCGCCCAGGACCCGGTCACGGAGGCGCTCTACGACCGCGCCGCGCACCCGCCGCCGGCGTCCCCGCGACCGCAGCAGCCCCTGTACGGCCGGCCACCCCAGTCGCCGTACGCCCCCGACCCGCGCCTGTGGGCACAGACCCCGGCCCCCGAACCGGAGCGCCCGGCGCCCCACCTGCCCTACGGCGACGACCCGCGCACCACCCAGTACGTGGGCGTGGACGACCTCGTGGGCGGTCCCGGTGACGGACAGCGCGAGCCGGACGCCTTCGCGCATCTCTTCCGTGACCAGCAGCAGGGCGGCGGCCACCCGCAGGCGGACGCCCCGGCCGTACCGGGTCCGGCGGGTCCGGCACCGGTTCCGGGCCTGCAGCGGAACTCCTGGCAGGGGCAGGCCCCGGCCGCCCCGCCCCGCGGGACCGACGCGACCATGAACCTCACCGCCACTCCGCCCGCTCCCGAGCCGGTGAAGAAGGGCGGACGGGCGTCGAACCTGATGAAGTCCAGCGCCGTGATGGCGGCGGGCACGATGGTCTCCCGGCTCACCGGCTTCGTCCGCTCCGCGCTGATCGTCTCCGCACTGGGCACCGCACTTCTCGGCGACACCTTCCAGGTCGCCTACCAGCTGCCGACGATGATCTACATCCTCACCGTCGGCGGCGGCCTCAACTCGGTCTTCGTGCCGCAGCTCGTGCGCGCCATGAAGGAGGACGACGACGGGGGCGAGGCCTTCGCCAACCGGCTGCTGACCCTGGTGATGGTGGCACTCGCCGCGCTCACCGCCGTCGCGGTCCTCGCCGCCCCGTTCCTGGTGCGGCTGCTCTCCGACCCGGTTGCCAGCGACCCCGCCGCCAACGCGGTGGCCGTCACCTTCACCCGCTACTTCCTGCCCTCGATCTTCTTCATGGGCATTCACGTCGTGATGGGACAGGTCCTCAACGCGCGCGGGAATTTCGGCGCGATGATGTGGACCCCCGTCCTGAACAACATCGTCATCATCGTGACGCTGGGCATGTTCCTGTGGGTGTACGGCACTTCGGCCCACTCCGGCATGACCGTCACCACCATCCCCGCGCAGGGCCAGCAACTCCTCGGGGCCGGCATCCTGCTCGGTCTGGTCGTCCAGGCGCTCGCGATGATCCCTTATCTGCGCGAGACCGGGTTCCGGCTCCGGCTGCGTTTCGACTGGCGGGGCCACGGCCTGGGCAAGGCCGCGATGCTCGCCAAATGGACCGTGCTGTTCGTCCTCGCCAACCAGGCGGGTGCGCTCGTCATCACCCAGCTCGCCACCGCGTCGGTCAAGGACACGAACATCCCCGGCACCGGCTTCAGCGCCTATGCCAACGCCCAGCTCATCTGGGGCCTGCCCCAGGCCATCATCACCGTGTCCCTCATGGCCGCCCTCCTCCCGCGGATCTCCCGCTCGGCCGCCGAGGACGACGCCGGTGCCGTCCGGGACGACATCTCCCAGGGACTGCGCACCACCGCCGTGGCGATCGTGCCGATCTCCTTCGGCTTCCTCTCGCTCGGCATCCCGATGTGCACCCTCATCTTCGGCACCTCGGGCACCGGCGCGGCCACGAACATGGGCTACATGCTGATGGCGTTCGGCCTCGGCCTGATCCCTTACTCCGTGCAGTACGTCGTCCTGCGCGCCTTCTACGCGTACGAGGACACCCGGACCCCCTTCTACAACACCGTCATCGTGGCGGCCGTCAACGCAGGCGCCTCGGCCGCCTGTTACTTCCTGCTCCCGGCCCGATGGGCCGTGGCCGGCATGGCCGCCTCGTACGGTGTCGCCTACGCCATCGGTGTGGGCGTCGCCTGGAAGCGGCTGCGCCAGCGGCTCGGCGGCGACCTCGACGGAGCCCGTGTCATCAGGACGTACGCCCGGCTGTGCATCGCCTCGGTACCGGCAGCACTGCTCAGCGGAGCGGCCTGCTACGGGATCGCCCACGTCCTCGGACAGGGCGCCGTAGGCTCCTTCGCCGCACTGCTCGCCGGTGGTGCCCTTCTGCTCGGCGTATTCTTCGTCGCCGCACGGCGCATGCGCATCGAGGAACTCAACTCCCTCGTCGGTATGGTGCGCGGGCGACTGGGACGCTGATAAGGGGGCAAGCGCACAACCATCGTCCGCCGCCGTGTGTCGTGCATAGCGCCGGACTGTGGGCACAATTGGTTTCGGCGTCGGACAGCGTGCAACGGATGGGGAGGCAGGAACGGCGGTGGCGGAACGGAGCACGGCTGCCGTCGACGTGGCAGACAACAGCGGTGACAAGCCGCTGACCGCGAAGGCGGACCAGTCCACGGCCGACGAGGTGGCCCAGAACGCGGAGCGGGACACGGTTAACAACCAGGCACAGGGGAGCGGCGGGATCGAAGGCCCCGGTACGGCGTCACCGCCGGAACTGCACAGCGGGCACAAGCTCGCCAGACGGTACCGGCTCGAGGAGTGTGTCACCCGGCTGGACGGCTTCAGCAGTTGGCGGGCGGTCGACGAAAAACTCCGCCGGGCCGTCGGGGTGCACCTTCTTCCCTCCGATCACACACGGGCCCGCACCGTACTGGCTGCCGCCCGCTCCGCCGCCCTGCTCGGCGATCCGCGCTTCGTCCAAGTCCTGGACGCCGTCGAGGAGAACGACCTCGTCTACGTCGTCCACGAGTGGCTCCCTGACGCCACCGAACTGACCACACTGCTCGCCGTCGGCACGCTGGAGGCACACGACGCCTACCAGATGGTGAGTCAGATCGCCTCCGCCATGGCCGCCGCGCACCGCGAAGGCCTCGCCCATCTGCGGCTGAACCCCAACGCCGTACTGCGCACCTCCACCGGCCAGTGGCGCATCCGCGGCCTCGCGGTCAACGCCGCGTTGCGCGGCATCGACTCCGACACCCCGCAGCGCACCGACACCGAGGCGATCGGCGCCCTGCTCTACGCGGCGCTCACCCAGCGCTGGCCGTACGAGGAGGACGCCTTCGGCCTGTCCGGGCTGCCCAAGGACGTGGGCCTCGTCGCCCCCGACCAGGTACGTGCCGGCGTCCACCGGGGACTGTCCGAGCTGGCCATGCGGGCGCTCGCCAACGACGGCGCCACGGCCTCGCGGCACGAGGCACCGTGCACGTCGCCGGAGGAACTGGTGAAGGCGATCGGCGAGATGCCCCGCATCCGCCCGCCGGAGCCCGCGTTCACGGCACCGCCGGAGTACCAGCGCACGACCTACCAGCAGGGCACCTACAGCCGTCCCGCACCGCACCCCGGCGTCACCCAGCCGCTCGCCACGCCGCCGCCCCCGCTGCAGAGCCGCACCGGCAAGGCCCTCAAGTGGGCCGTCTCCGCGCTTCTCATCGCCGCCCTGGGCCTGGGCAGCTGGCAGCTCGCGGACGCCTTGATGGACCAGGGCGGCAAGTCCGGCGACACGAACCAGACCCAGACGACGGACGGGCACGACAAGAACAGCGGGAACACCAAGCCGGTGAAGCCGATCACCATCCGGTCCGCACAGGAGTACTCGGCCCTGGGTTCCCTCCAGGCGCCCGAAGACGTCCCGAAGACGTATGACGGCAACGCCTCCACGTACTGGAGGACGAAGAGCTACAACGCAGGTCCCGAACTCGCGCCCTACAAGCCGGGAGTGGGCATCGTGTACCAGCTCGGCTCGGCCCAGACCCTCTCGACCGCGACCATAGGCCTGCGCTACGCGGGCGACCACACCACGGTCCACCTGTACGCCACCGACTCGCTGTCGCCTTCGACCTCGATCGACGGAATGCAGGAGATCGGAACCGGAACCACTTCCGGCACCTCTCTCACGGTGAAGGCCACGAAGAAGGTGAAGACCCAGTACGTGCTGATGTGGATCACGGACGTGCCTTCTGCGCCCGCGGACGACTACAGCAGCGCCGGCTACAAACAGGCCGTCACGGATGTGAAGTTCACGAGCTGACGTCTCACCGGAAAGGGAGGGACGGATGGCGGAGGGCGCCGGATACGACGGGACCAGCGATCAGGATCTGCTGGCCCGTCATCTGGAAGGCGACCCCGACGCCTTCGGGGAGCTTGTGCGGCGGCACCGGGACCGGCTCTGGGCGGTCGCCCTGCGGACCCTGGGGGACCGCGAGGAGGCCGCCGACGCCGTACAGGACGCCCTGGTGTCCGCCTACCGGGCCGCCCACACCTTCCGGGGCCAGTCGGCCGTCACGACATGGCTGCACCGGATCACGGTGAACGCCTGTCTCGACCGCGCCCGCAAGGCGGCCAGCCGCAGGACGTCCCCGGTCGACGACACCGAGCGGCTCGAACAGCTCCTGGAACCGCACGAGTCGGCCTCGGCCCCGGCGGAACGCAACGATCTGCACCGCCAGTTACTGAAGGCCCTCGCCACCCTCCCGTACGACCAGCGGGCCGCCCTCGTCCTGGTGGACATGCAGGGCTACCCCGTCGCGGAGGCCGCCCGCATCCTCGACGTCCCGACCGGAACGGTGAAGAGCCGCTGCGCCCGGGGCAGAGCCAGACTTCTCCCGCTGATCACCCACCTGAGACCGGAGAACGGCGACGACGAGGCCTCGGGGCCTGGACGGAACCGGGCGCAGGGGACATCCGTCCCACCGTCAGCGGGACCTCACGGCAGGGGACCCGATGATGCGGGACCGAGCGACACAGCGGCTGTGAAGGGCGGAGGTGGACGAGCGTGACGCCGACGACGGACACGACGGGGCACCCGGACGTCACGGAACTCTCCGACCTCACCGAGGGGCTGCTCCCGCCCTCCCGGACCACCGAGGTGCGACGCCACCTCGACGAGTGCGCGCTGTGCGCGGACGTCCATGCCTCACTCGCGGAGATCCAGGAGCTGCTCGGCACTCTGCCCCTCCCGACACGCATGCCCGACGATGTCGCACAGCGCCTCGACGCAGCCCTCGCCACCGAAGCGCTTGTTTCACGTGAAACATCGACAGGGACGGACCATCCCTGCGACCAGCCCGCAGGCCACTCCCCAGACCCCGCGGACAGGACCGTCGAGCGGTCGGCGGACCGTCCCGCAGGCCGCGCGTCCGCCGCGACCGGACCCGGCCGTAAGGAACGCAAGCCTCTGGGGCACCGCCGGAAGGCCGTCCTGGGCGCCGTGCTCACCGCCGCCCTCCTCGGTGGGGGCTCCCTGCTGGTGTCCACGCTCGTCGGCCACGACACGACACATACGAGCACCACTGCCGACACCTTCACCAAGGACCGTCTCAAGACCCAGGTGGCCGAGCTGCTCGCCCGGAAGCAGGGCACCGGACGCGGCTCCGACACCCAGAAGCCGTGGGGCATCCAGTCCGAGACCGATCACCCCCAGACCATGATCCAGCCCTCGGTCCCGATCCCCGGATGCGTCCGCGCCGGCACTCACCGCGGCACCGCCGATGTGCTCGCCGCCAAGAAGGGCACCTACGACGGCAAGGAGGCGTACCTCGTGGTGCTGCCCGCCGCCACCGACGACACCAAGGTCACGGTGTATGTCGTCGACGCGTCCTGCCACGAGCCGACGCCCGGCCAGGTGCTGCTCACGGAGTCCTACGACCGCCCCTGAGCTCCTCGTGCGCACAGTCACTCCGCACCTGCCCGTGTGCCCGAACCCACCGGGAATGCTCGCCCCTTAGGATCCGTTGGGTGGGTGAGAGCAGTCAGGAAGGCTCCCCCGGCCGTACGACGCAGTCCAGAGACGAGGAACCCAGTCGTGAGTGACGTCCGTAACGTGATCATCATCGGCTCCGGCCCCGCCGGCTACACGGCGGCGCTCTACACCGCGCGCGCGTCGCTGAAGCCTCTGGTGTTCGAGGGTGCCGTCACCGCGGGCGGCGCGCTGATGAACACCACCGAGGTCGAGAACTTCCCCGGCTTCCGGGACGGCATCATGGGGCCCGAGCTCATGGAAAACATGCGCGCCCAGGCCGAGCGCTTCGGGGCCGAGTTGGTGGCGGACGATGTCGTCGCCGTCGACCTGACCGGTGAGATCAAGACCGTCACGGACACCGAGGGCACCGTCCACCAGGCCAAGGCCGTCATCGTCACCACCGGGTCCCAGCACCGCAAGCTCGGCCTGCCGAACGAGGACACCCTCTCCGGCCGTGGCGTCTCATGGTGTGCCACCTGCGACGGCTTCTTCTTCAAGGACCAGGACATCGCCGTGATCGGCGGCGGCGACACCGCGATGGAGGAGGCCACCTTCCTCTCCCGGTTCGCCAGGTCCGTGACGGTCGTCCACCGCCGGGACACCCTGCGCGCCTCCAAGGCGATGCAGGAGCGCGCCTTCGCCGACCCGAAGATCAACTTCGTCTGGGACAGCGAGATCGCCGAGGTCCAGGGCGAGCAGAAGCTGTCCGGTCTCAAGCTGCGCAACGTCAAGACCGGCGCACTGTCCGACCTCCCGGTGACCGGCCTGTTCATCGCCATCGGCCACGACCCGCGCACCGAGCTGTTCAAGGGACAGCTCGACCTGGACGAGGAGGGCTACCTCAAGGTCGCCTCCCCCTCCACCCGCACCAACGTCACCGGGGTCTTCGCCGCCGGTGACGTGGTCGACCACACCTATCGCCAGGCGATCACCGCGTCCGGCACCGGCTGCTCCGCCGCTCTCGACGCCGAGCGTTTCCTGGCCGCACTCGCGGACCTGGAGAAGGCCGAGCCCGAGAAGACCGCTGTCTGATCCTCCCCGCACCCGACCGCACCATCCAGTGAAGGAGCCCGCAGTGGCCGGCACTTTGAAGCACGTGACTGATGCAACGTTCGAGGACGACGTCCTCAGGAGCGACAAGCCCGTCCTGGTGGACTTCTGGGCCGCCTGGTGCGGTCCGTGCCGTCAGATCGCACCCTCACTCGAGGCGATCGCCGCCGAGTACGGCGACAAGATCGAGATCGTCAAGCTCAACATCGACGAGAACCCGGGCACGGCCGCACGCTACGGCGTGATGTCCATCCCGACCCTCAACGTGTACCAGGGCGGGGAGGTCGCCAAGACCATCGTCGGGGCCAAGCCCAAGGCTGCGATCGTTCGCGACCTGGAGGAGTTCATCGGCGACGGCGCCACCAAGACCTTCTGAGAAGGTCGCGCCGCCCTTCACCGAGGGCGATGTTTCACGTGAAACATGAGATGGGGCCGACCCTGCGGGGTCGGCCCCATCTGTGTCCCGTCTCGACATGAACCCTGGTCCAAGGCTCGACGCGAACCCTGGCCTCAGAGAGGCCGAAGCGCTGGTTCCTTCTGTACAGCCCCCAGAAGCCGGTCCAGGGCCATCTCCACGTCTTCCTTCCAGGAGAGCGTGGAACGCAGCTCCAGGCGCAGTCTCGGGTGCACCGGGTGCTGCCGCACCGTCTTGAAGCCGACGGCGAGCAGATGATCCGCTGGAAGGACACACGCGGGCTCCTTCCAGCGGGCGTCGCCGAACGCCTCGATCGCCTTGAAACTGCGGCGCAGCAGATCCTTGGCGACCGTCTGCACCATGACCCGGCCGAGACCCTGCCCTTGAAAGCCGGGCAGGATGAAGCTGGTCATCAGTTGTACCGCGTCCGGGGAGACGGGGCTCGTGGGGAACGCCGCAGAACGCGGCACATAAGCGGGAGGGGCGTAGAGGACGAAGCCCACCGGTGAATCGTCCACGTAGGCGACCCGGCCGCAGGAACCCCAGTCGAGCAGGACCGCGGAGATCCAGGACTCCTTCTCGAGAGCCGCCGTTCCCGTCCTCACCGCGGCTGCGCCACTGACGGGATCCAGTTCCCAGAAGACGCAGGAGCGGCAGCGTCGAGGAAGATCCTGGAGGTTGTCCAGCGTCAGCGGTACGACCCGGCGCCCCATGAAGGCTGTTCCTCGCTTCCCTCGCCCACGATGCCGCAGGCGGCCGTCCGAGCGTTCCGTTCCCCGAGCCGGCCACCGCCTGGTCCTCAAAGGTGCTGCTGGGCGGATGCGCCACACCTGATCGCATCGTATCCACCCGGCGATCGCATCGATACCGACGGACAGCAAAGAGCGGACCGTGTTCCGGTACACCGGACACCGCCCGCCCCGCGCCTCCACCGGCCCCACTGATCCGTTCGTCCTACCGCTCGGCCGCGGTCCGACGGGATCACCGGGAGACCCGGTCCTCCGTGTCCTCAGTCCTCCGTGTCCTCAGTCTCGTCCTCGCTCAGATTCTTCTCGAAGACCGGTCCCTCACCCGGGGCGAGGGTGCCGAGGATCCGCTCCAGGTCGTCCATGGAAGCGAACTCGACCGTGATCTTGCCCTTCTTCTGGCCCAGATCCACCTTCACCCGGGTCTCGAAGCGGTCCGACAACCGCGTCGCGAGATCGGACAGCGCGGGCGAGACGAGAGCACCGGCCCGCGGCCCCCTGGACCGCTGGGCCCTCTGAGGACGCGAACCCATCAGGGTCACGATCTCCTCGACGGCCCGCACGGACAGTCCCTCGGCGACGATCCGGTGTGCCAGCCGGTCCTGCTCCTCCGAGTCCTCGACCGAGAGCAGAGCACGGGCGTGTCCGGCGGACAGGACACCTGCGGCAACCCTCCGCTGGACGGCCGCGGACAGCTTCAGCAGACGCAGGGTGTTGGAGACCTGCGGACGGGAGCGTCCGATCCGGTCCGCCAACTGGTCGTGCGTGCAGTTGAAGTCCTTCAGCAACTGCTCGTAGGCGTGCGCCTCCTCCACGGGGTTGAGCTGGACCCGGTGCAGGTTCTCCAGAAGGGCATCGAGGAGAAGTTTCTCGTCGTCGGTGGCCCGTACGATCGCCGGGATGGCGTCGAGACCGGCTTCACCGCAGGCCCTGAACCGGCGCTCGCCCATGATGAGCTCATAGCGCTCGGGGCCCACCTGCCTGACGACGACGGGCTGGAGCAGGCCGACCTCCTTGATGGAGATGACCAGTTCTTTCAGCGCCTCCTCGTCGAACACCTCACGCGGCTGCTGCGGGTTCGGGGCGATGGCATCGATCGGGATCTCTGCGAAGTAGGCACCGACCGGGGAGTCCGCCGTGCCGCTCGCCGGAAGTTCCTCGGTCTCGGGGGCAACCGGCGCCAGGTTGGCGACCTTGGCCACGGCCACCCCCCGGTCTCCGGTCAGCTGGGGAACGCTCCCCACCGATGCGGAAGCACCGCCCCCCAGCGGGGCCGGGACCACCGTCTTCTCGGCCGGTGCCTGGGGGATCAGTGCGCCGAGACCACGGCCCAAACCCACCCTCCGTCGCTCACTCACTGAACCCCTCCACCATGCTCGGGTCGTTCTGGGCACCGATGTGGGCGTGGGTCGGGTCGTAGCTGACACCGACGCCCCTCAGTGCGATCTCTCGTGCCGCCTCGAAATAGGAGAGGGCACCGCTCGATCCTGGATCGTAGGTCAGAACCGTCTGACCGTAGCTCGGCGCCTCGGAGATACGGACGGAGCGGGGGATGCTCGTTCGCAGCACCTCGTCGCCGAAGTGGGTACGGACCTCCTCGGCGACCTGGGACGCCAGACGCGTCCGGCCGTCGTACATGGTGAGGAGGATGGTCGACACATGCAGGGTGGGGTTGAGGTGCCCACGCACCAGGTCGACGTTGCGGAGAAGCTGGCCGAGGCCCTCGAGTGCGTAGTACTCGCACTGGATCGGGATCAGAACCTCTTGGCCGGCGACCAGCGCATTGACCGTCAGCAGTCCCAGGGAAGGTGGGCAGTCGATGAGGACGTAGTCCAGCGGCTGCTCGTAGGCCTGGATGGCCCGCAGGAGGCGGCTCTCCCGCGCCACCAGTGACACCAGCTCGATCTCGGCACCGGCAAGATCGATCGTGGCGGGGGCACAGAAGAGACCCTCGACATCAGGGACCGGCTGAACGACATCGGCAAGCGGCTTGCTCTCGATCAGCACGTCGTAGATGGACGGGACTTCGGCGTGATGGTCGATTCCCAGGGCGGTCGACGCATTGCCCTGAGGATCGAGGTCGATCACCAGGACACGGCTGCCGTGCAGGGCCAGCGATGCGGCAAGGTTGACGGTCGTCGTCGTCTTGCCCACTCCGCCTTTCTGATTGGCGACCACGATGACGCGGGTCCGCTCGGGTCGCGGCAAACCTTCACCGGCCCGTCCCAGTGCCTCGACCGCCAGTTGGGCAGCACGACCGATGGGGGTGTCGTCCATCGGAGGCGGTGTTTCACGTGAAACATCCGCCCCCATCGACTCACTTCGGGGACCGGGGACCGGGTCGGTCATCGGTCCCGCGATATTGGCGTCGGACCGCAAGGATTCACTCTCCTCGACTTCAGGCTCGCAATGAACAGAGCCTCCCATGCCACCGGGGTCATGAACCAGTGAGCCCTGGCCTTCTGTGGAGAAATCCACCTCTGTGGACAACTCGGCACCCCTTACGGAGGGCGAAGCACCGTCGGAGGCGGAACTCTTTCCGAGCGAGCCACGGGGCTTACGGTCACGGGGAGCGGCCGCGGCGCGGCCCCGGCTGATGATGCCGTGCAGCAGTGAGCGATGTTTCACGTGAAACACGATGCAGGGCACCCCTGACCGGAGTGTCGCGACACTCCGGCATGCACGGGTTCGGCAGCTTGTGTGGAGTACGACACGCCAGAAACGGCCTCGCGTCCGGCTTGGTCCCATCCCCGAGGCGGGACCAAGCCGGACG
>NZ_JBEYWE010000015.1:0-183490 GCF_040644295.1 Streptomyces sp. NPDC047000 | reverse complement strand
GAACCCCAAGCCGTTCGTCTGGACGAAGACCGCCGACGACATCCTCGACACCCTCGCCGCATACTGCACACGAATTAACGACTCAGGACACTAGGAGGAATAAATGATCAAGAAGGTCGTCGCCGCCGCTGTCGCCACCGGTGGACTGGTGCTCGCGGGCGCGGGCCTCGCCGTCGCCGACTCGGGTGCCCAGGGTGCCGCCGTGCACTCCCCGGGGGTCGCCTCCGGCAACGTGGTCCAGGTGCCCGTGCACGTCCCGGTGAACGTCTGCGGCAACACGATCTCCGTGATCGGCCTGCTGAACCCCGCCTTCGGCAACGCCTGCGTCAACAAGTGACGCCCACCCGATGAGGTCGGCGTCCGCTTGTCCGGCGTAGCCGGTGCCGTCCGGCCCCGGAGTGCGCGCCATGCGCTCCGGGGCCGTTTCTCTTTCCGATTTTCCGTTGTTCCGTGCGGTGCGGATTCCGCTGTGTCGCGCGCCGGATTTCCGGGACAGAACGCAGAGGCAGGGATGCAGTAATGCGACAGGGTGCCCGCAAGGGCCTGATGACCATGGCCGCGGCGACGGGCGTGATCGCCGCCGCGAGCGGTTACGCGCACGCCGACGCCACCGCGGGCGGCTCCGCCCACCACTCACCCGGTGTGCTCTCCGGCAACACCGTGCAGGCACCGGTGCACGCGCCGGTCAACGTCTGCGGCAACACCGTCGGTGTCGGCGCGCTGCTCGACCCGGCCGCGGGCAACCGGTGCGGGAACGGGAACAGCGGTTCCGGCGGGTCGGGCAGCGGTTCGAGTGCCGGCGGGCGGGCCGGTGACTCGGCGGGGGTGGCGTCCGGCAACCAGGTGCAGGCTCCGGTCGACGTGCCGGTGAACGTGTGCGGCAACAGCGTCGACCTCATCGGCATCGGCAACCCGGCGACGGGCAACGGCTGCGGAGACCACGGCGGTGCCGGGGGCGGGGGCGGGGGTACGGCGCCCGGCGGTGGTGGCGGAGGTGGCGGAGGTGGCGGTACGACGCCGGGTGGCAGCGGGGGCGGAGGCGGCGGGGGCGGCGGGGGTACGACTCCGGGTCAGCCTGGGCAGCCGGGCAGTCCTGGTACGCCGGGGACCCCCGGCACTCCGGGGCAGCCGGGGACACCTGGCGGCCCCGGCTTGCCCGGACACCCCGGAGTCCCTGGCCATCCCGGCGGACACCCTGGCCATCCCGGCGGGCATCCCGGTTCGCCGGGCATCGGGACACCGGTCGGCGTCACGCACGGCAACGGACCCGGCGCCCACGGCGGCGGCCCCGGCGCGGGCGACCGGCCGGGTGGGCAGCCCGTCTCCCGGACCGGCGCGACCGGCACGACGGACACAACCCTGGACCAGCTCGCCCACACCGGCAGCGACATGCCGCTCGGCCTCGTGCTCCCGACCGGCGCCGGAGCACTGCTCGCGGGCGCCGTCCTGTACCGCAGGGCCCGCGCCGCGCGCTGACCGTCCCCGGCCGTACCCGACCCGCGCATCACCGGGCCGGGGGCCGCGGGACCGGCGCCGGGGGGCGGAACGGCCCTCGGGAGGGCCCCGCCCGCCGGTCGCCTCTCAACCGCCCCGTATCACCACGTGGCGCGCACCTGGCGGATGATCCGCCGGCGCAACCGCACCCTGCGGCTGCCGTCGCGCATGAGGCTCAGTCGGTCCAACTCCCAGTGTCCGTACTCGGCATGGTCCGTGAGGAGACGCGTCGCGTCCTTGCGGGAAACCCCGCGCGGTACGTACACGTCGACAAATTCGTATTCCGGCATCGCATCTATTGTGCGGGCTGGGGCCCGGTACGGATAGCGTCTGCACTATGTCTGATGCTGCGCAGCCCACCGCTGCCGAGGTACGCGCCGCCGCCGAGGCTGTCAAGACCGCGCTCGACCGCCATCTGGCCGCGGTCGAACGCAGGTCGGGTGAGGACGACCCGGCCGTCTACGAGGCGTTCAACGAGCTGGCCGCGGCCGCCGAGACGTACGACGAACTGCTCTACGAGCGCCATGACGAGGTCACGCCCTTCGAGATCCCCGGCGGCGAGGAGGCCCTGCCGCCCTACGCGGGTCCCGAGGAGCCGAACTCGTTGAGCGTGCTGATCCGCCGCGACTACTCCGTGGTCGATCAGCAGCGGCTGCTGGCACAGGCCGAGCGGATCGAGGCGGCCGACGGCGACGTCGGCGCGGGCGAGGAGACGGCCGGGACCGTGCACGGGGCGCTGGGCGTCCTGTTCGGCGAGTACGAGCCGGACGAGATCGCCTCCCGGCACAAGGAGTTCGGGCTCGAGGAGGGCGACTCCACGCTGTGGGTGACCGCGGCGGACGAACCGGCCGAGCCGGGGGAGTGGCTGGAGGCGCCGTTCGACCAGGTCGACCCGCAGCAGGTGGTGTGCCGCTTCGACGTCAGCGCGGTCTTCGACGACGACGCGGACGATCTCGACGACGACCTGGACGACGAGATCGAGGACGTGATCGGCCTGGACGGGGACGAGGATCTGGAACCCCTGGACGCGGAACGCTGACCGCGACCCCGGCGGCCGGTGCGACCCCGGCGGCCGGTGGCCCGGGAGGGCCGGGCGTCCCGCGGGCCGGCTGACCGGTACCGGGCCGCCCGGCCGGGCACCGCGGAGGACTGCGCTCGGCTGACACGGTGCCCCGCGGACACGGCGCCCGGCGGACACGATGCTCGCCCCGGCGGCCGTCGGGGACGGATCTCGACAGCCGCCGTCGTCGTCCCGACGGGGACCGGTCACCGACCCTCCCGGCAACGGCTCCGGGAGTCACCGCGAGCCGGCCACCGCCTGCCGGTCACCGCGGGCCGGCCAGCGGGCGGCCGGTGCCGCCGGTCAGCCCGCTGCCGGGATCTGCTGGCGCAGCAGGACCGGCAGGCGGGTCGTGCGGGGTTTCGGCGGGATCTCCGCGACGGCCCGCGGGAGCGCCTGCTCCACACCGTGCACCACGGACAGATGGCGGCCCGCCCGGCCGAACGCCGTGTAGACCCACGGTCTGCTGAGGGCCTGCGCCGCGTCGCCCGGCAGCACCACGACCGCCGCCGGCCACCGGCTGCCCACCGCCTGGTGCGCGGTCAGCGCCCACCCGTGCCGCACCGACTGCTCCACCCGGTCCGGCGCCACCACCACCGGCCCGTCCGCGAGTTCGAGGTGCAGGCCCTCGGCGTCCGCCGTCGCCACGCGGCCCCGGACCGTGTGTCCCGGGGCGGGGGAGTAGGCGATCACGTCGCCCGGGTCGAAGCCGCCGAACCGTCCCGGACCGGGGTTGAGCCGATCCTTCAGGGCCGCGTTCAGCGCCCGGGTGCCCGCCGCGCCGCCGTGGCCCGGGGTGACGGCCACCGTCTCCCCGGCCGGGATGCCGAAGGCCCGCGGCACGGAGTCCGCGACCAGTTGCACCGTCCGGTGCACCGCCTCGCCCGCGTCGCGCACCGGCACGATGACGACCTCCTTGCCGGGCGCCGCCACCTGCTGGAGCTCGCCGAACCCGATCGCGGACACCAGCTCGCCCAGCGGACCGGTGTCCGGCACCCGGGACGCGACCAGCGGGCAGACCTTCGCCGCCAGCAGATCGGTGAACACCCGCCCCGGACCGGCCGACCACAGCACCCCGGGATCACCGGCCAGCACCAGACGCGCGCCGTCCGGCAGCGACTCGACGAGCAGGGCCGCCGTCTCGACGTCCAGCTGCGGCGCGTCGAGCACGACGAGGAGGTCCACGTCCAGCGCCCCGTCCGTGTCCCGCCCCGGTCCCTGCGTCCCGGTCAGCAGCCCGGCCACCGTGGCGACGGGCACCGACGCCCGCGCCTCCCGGTCCGGAGCGCCGGGGCCGCCCGCCAGGAGTGCCGCGAAGTCCGCCCGGCCGCCCGCTGTGTGGGTGGCCGTCCACACCCGCAGCCCGAGCGCCCGCGCCGCGCGCACCAGTGTCGCCGGATCGGCCAGGGACGCCGCTCCGCCCGTGTGCAGCACCAGACCGTGCCCCGCCACCGCCCGGACCAGCTCGCCCGCCGAACCCCGAACCCCGGCGGCCGCCTGCTCCCACTCCTCGGCCGGACCGTCCGCCTTGGGCACCGAGTTGACCAGCCGGGCCAGACCGTCGGCGAGGCTCTCCTCGGCGAGCGCGTACCGCTCCAGGCCGAACAGCACCCGCACCGGACGCCCGGCCGTGTCCTCCCCGCCCTCGCCGTCGCCCTCGCCGCCGGTCCCCTCCGCGGGCCGGGGCGCGGGGGTGCCGGGCTCCTCCAGGGCGTCCTGGAAGACCAGGACCTCGCCGTCGCCGATCGCCGCCTGCAGGGCCGCCTCCGGGTCCGGCACGCCGCGCTGTGCCAGCGCGGCGGTGAGTGCCGGTGCCTCCAGGGCCGTATGACCGGCCAGGGCGGCCTGCTCCAGGAGCCAGCCGGTCACCGCCCGGGCCCGCCGCTCGTCGTCCGGACCGCACTCCGCGCCCAGCAGGGCCCGCGCGAAGCCGTCGGCCTGCTCCGGGCGCACCCCGGCGACCCGCAGCAGCCGCCAGGGGTCCTCCCGCAGCAGCGCGTCGGCGCCGTCGCCCAGGACGGCGGCGGCCTGCGGCGCCAGTGCCCCGGGGGCGCCGCCCTCGGCGAGGACACCCCGTACGGCGTCGACGGACCGCGCGCCGGGCACACCGGCCGCGGCGGGTGCGGGCCGGGGCGGCCGGACCGGCTCGGGGGTCGGGCGGCGCGGCGGGGGAGAGGGCTCGGCGAAGACCGTGGACGGTGGTTTCGCGCCGCTCTCCACGGCCCGTACGGCCGCGAGCAGATCGGCCGCCCTGCCGCTGAGCTTGGACCCGCTCTCCACGGGCCCCGCCTTCCCGGCCTTCCGCCGTGCGATCCGCTCCCGCTCCAGCCGCTGCGCCGCCAGCTCGGCCGCGGCCTCCGACAACTGCCCGGCCCCGGCCCCGTCCTCCCCACCGGTGGGCCGCGCACCGTCGTCGGTGTCCTGTGCCGCGTCTGCCGCGTCTGCCGCGCCGGCCGAGGGGCCGTCCGGTCCGTCCGCGTCTCCGGGCCGTTCTTCCCCGGTCTCCGGGGCCACCCCCGCCCGGGCGTCCGCGCCGCCGGGCCCGCCGCCCCGCCTCTCCGGGCCGGTGTCGTGCGTGGTCTCCGGTTCCGTGCTCACAGCGTGCTCCAGTGGTGATCGGGATAGCGGTGCACGGGCGCCGACACATCGTCGAGCGCCTGGCAGATCTCGTCAGGAAGCGTAAGCGCCTCCACTGACAGCGCCGCCGTGAGCTGCTGCGCGTTGCGCGGACCGATGACCGGGGCGGTCACGCCGGGCCGGTCGCGGACCCAGGCGAGGGCCACCTGGAGCGGGGTGACGGCGAGCCCGTCGGCCGCCGTCCGCACCGCGTCGACGATATGGCCCGCGGTGTCGTCGAGATACGGCTCGACGAACGGCGCCAGATGCTCCGAGGCGCCCCGCGAGTCCGGCGGCACGGTGCCCCGGTACTTGCCGGTCAGCACACCCCGGCCCAGCGGCGAGGAGGGGAGCAGCCCGATGCCCAGGTCGAGCGCGGCGGGCAGCACCTCGCGTTCCACGCCCCGCTGCAGCAGCGAGTACTCCATCTGCGTACTGGCCAGCCGCGTCCGCAGCCCCGGCGCCGCCAGCTGCCAGGTCGCCGCCTTCGCCAGCTGCCAGCCGCAGAAGTTGGAGACCCCCGCATAGCGCGCCCGGCCGCTGGCGACGGCCAGGTCGACGGCCTGGAGGGTCTCCTCCAGCGGCGTGTCGGGATCGTAGGCGTGCACGTGCCACACATCCACGTAGTCCGTGCCGAGCCGGGCGAGCGAGGCGTCCAGCGCGGCGAGCAGATGCGCGCGCGAACCGTTGAACCGCCGGTCGGGGTCGGGGACACTGCCCGCCTTGGTCGACACGACCAGGTCACGGCGCGGCACCAGCCCGTCCATCAGCCGGCCCAGCAGATACTCGGACTCCCCGTCGCCGTACACGTCCGCGGTGTCGACGAGGGTCCCGCCCGCCTCCCAGAACGCCTTCAGCATGTCCGCGGCGTCGTGCTCGTCGGTGTCCCGGCCCCACGTGAGGGTGCCGAGCCCGATACGGGACACACGCAGGCCGGTACGGCCGAGATGCCTCTGCTCCATGAACGCCGAGATTACTGGCCACAGCTGCCCTGACGGGTTGCCTGTGGACAACCGATTTCCGCAGCGGAGCGGCCAAGAACGGCTTTCCCGCCGCGGATCCGCGGCCGGCGGCCGGTGCCATGACACGGCGTGGCCGGAACGGCACGCCCTGCGCACTTCCCCGCCCCCGCGCTAGGGTCTGCCGCACAGGCACATTACTGACGAGTAAGGGGATCGGTCATGCAGCTCGGGATCAACCTCGGCTACTGGGGCGCCGGGATGGACGAGGACAACCTCGCCGTGGCCGAGGAGGCGGACCGCCTCGGATACGCCGTCTGCTGGGTCGCGGAGGCCTACGGCTCCGACGCGCCCACGGTGCTGTCGTTCGTCGCCGCGCGCACCAGCCGCATCGACGTCGGTTCCGCCATCATGCAGATCCCGGCCCGCCAGCCCACGATGACGGCGATGACCGCCGCCACCCTCGACTCGCTCTCCGACGGCCGGTTCCGCCTCGGCCTCGGCGTCTCCGGACCGCAGGTCTCCGAGGGCTGGTACGGCGTCAGGTTCGACAAACCGCTCGCCCGCACCCGTGAGTACGTCGAGATCGTGCGCCGGGCGATGACCCGCGAGCGGCTCACCTACGACGGCACGCACTGGACGCTGCCCCTGCCCGGCGGCCCGGGCAAGCCCATCAAGCTGACCGTGCACCCCCGGCGCGAGCACATCCCGCTCTACATCGCCGCCATCGGCCCCAGGAACCTGGAACAGACCGGCGAGATCGCCGACGGCGCCCTGCTGATCTTCCCGTCCGCCGAGCACCTCGAGGACACCGCGATCACCCACCTGCGCGCCGGACGCGCGAAGGCCGGCCTCGGCTTCGACGGCTTCGACGTCTGCCCCACCGTGCCGCTCGCCCTCGGCGACGACAAGGACCTCGCCGCCCTCGCCGACATCTTCCGCCCCTACACCGCCCTCTACGTCGGCGGCATGGGCAGCCGCGAGCAGAACTTCTACAACCGGCTCGCCTGCCGCATGGGCTACGAGAAGGAGGCCGCCGACATCCAGGACAAGTACCTCTCCGGCGACAAGGACGCCGCCGCGGCCGCCGTACCGCAGCAGCTCATCGACCAGACCACCCTGCTCGGCTCCGTCGACCGCATCGCCGACCGCATGACGGCCTACGCGGCCGCGGGCGTCACCACCCTCACCCTCGCCCCGGCCGGCTTCACCCGCGACGAGCGGATCGCCGCCCTGCGCGCCGGCACCGAGGCCCTGGAACGCGCCGGCCTCGCCTAGGGAACCGGAAAGGCCGACCGGCTCGCCCCGCCCCGGCCTGGCACGGCCGTACCGCGCTCGGCGTCGCTCGCGCGGGAAGGGTCCCGGCACCGGAGGCCGCGAGCTGTCCGGCGTACCTGTCCGGGCGCGGCACCGGACTCCGGAGGGCTCCGGAACCGCCGCAAGGTCTTCCAGGCCGTGGTGGGGGCTCGGGGTCCACCCCGCCACGGCCGTCACGGGGAACAACGCGCCCGGGCCCGCCCGGTTACGGCCCCGTCCGGCCCGCCGCCGTACGTCTTTCGGCCCAATCGCCGGGCGCACCTGTTGCGGCACCCCTTCGTCCGCATTTGACTCCTTCTCTGCGGAGTCCCGCGGAACCCGCGCGAGAGGGGTGCCCCCATGCTTTCGGCCAGAAGCCTGTTCCAGGAGATCGTCGACCACGACGAGTCCTTCCGGCTGTTCTGCTCCATCGCCGCCGGCGGCGAGGCCCAGGGCGGCTGGGAGAACGCCCGGATCGCCGCCCTCGTCCCCGAGACGGAACGCGCCCTGGCCCCCAGGATCACCCGGCACGGCGCCGACGAGGACAAACACGGCCGCATCTTCAACGCCCTGATGCGCAATCGCGGCCTGGAACCCGTACCCGTCCCGCCCGACACCGACTACACGATGCTCCTGGAACGCCGCGGCATCGGCCTCGCCCACGAAAGACTCACGTCCGGAAAGCAGCTCACCACCCACGACATCGTCGTCTACCTCGCCCACAGCCGCGTCACCGAACAGCGCGCCTCCGAGCAGATGCGCCTGCTGGGCAGGCACTTCGCCGACCACCCCGGCATCGGCCGCGCCGTCAGGATGATCTCCCACGACGAGGACAACCACCTCGCCTACTGCCACGAGGAGCTGCTGCGCCTCGCCCGCGCCGGGCACGGCCGTGCCATCCAGCGCGCCCTGCGCGAGTGCGCCCTCGCCGAGATCCGCGTCCACCGCGACGTCAGCCTCGCCGTCATGGACCGCATGGGCCGCATCCTCGGCTGGTCCAGAGGCAGGTCACTGCTCCTCGCCGCCGGCATCCACGCCGGGTACGCCTGGGAGCGCCTCGCCGGCTGGCACCGCATGGTGTCCCTGACCATGCCCGAACGCCGTGACGCCCTCGGCGGCCCCGCCGCCCCGGTCCCCGAGTTCGCCTGACCCGCCCGCCGCCGCCCCGGTCACAGCCAGCCGCGCCGCTTGAACAACCGGTACAGCAGGACCTCCAGAACGGCCATCAGCAGGACCACCGCCGGGTACGACACCCTCCAGTGCAGCTCCGGCATGTGGTCGAAGTTCATCCCGTAGATCCCCGCGATCATCGTGGGGACCGCGGCCATCGCCGCCCACGCCGAGATCTTCCGCATGTCGTCGTTCTGCCGCACGCTCATCTGGGCCAGGTGCGCCGACAGGATGTCCGACACCAGCCGGTCCAGCCCCTCGACCGACTCGTTCACCCGCGCGAGATGATCCGCCACGTCCCGGAAGAACGGCCGCGACTTCTCGTGCACGAACGGCACCGGTGTACTCGACACCGGGCTGCCCGCCAGCCGCGACAGCGGCATCGTCAGAGGCCCCGTCGCCCGCCGGAACTCCAGGATCTGCCGCTTGAACGCATAGATCCGCGCCGCCGTGTGCCGCGCCGCGCCGCCCTCCGGCGAGAACACGTCCGTCTCCAGCTCCTCCAGGTCCGTCTGCAGCTCCGTGGCCACCTCCACGTAGTGGTCCACCGCGGCGTCGGCTATCGCGTACAGCACCGACGTCGGCCCCTTCGCCAGCAGCTCCGGCTCCTGCTCCAGACGCCGCCGCACGGCCCCCAGCGGCGAGCCCTCACCGTGCCGCACCGTCACCACGAAGCCGTCGCCCAGGAACACCATCACCTCGCCGGTGGACACCGTGTCGCCCTCCGGCTCGTACGACGCCGGCTTCAGCACCAGGAACAGCGAGTCGTCGTACACCTCCAGCTTGGGCCGCTGGTGCGCCTTCAGGGCGTCCTCCACGGCCAGCGGATGCAGCCCGAACTCCTCCGTGACGAGACCGAACTCGTCCGCCGACGGCTCGTACAGGCCGATCCACACGAACCCGCCCGCGGCCCGCGCCCCGTCCAGGGCGTCGGAGAAGTCCTCCGGCCCCTCGGCGCGGTGCCCGTCCCGGTAAATCCCGCAGTCCACGATCACGGAGCGCATTCTCCCGTCCTCCACACGCCACCGCCCAGCGGCCCCCGCTCCCGGGAACCACCGCACGCCATGCGCCTACCCTGGGCGGCATGCCCACGCTCATCCTCGTCCGGCACGGACGTTCCACCGCCAACACCGACGGAGTGCTCGCCGGCTGGACCCCCGGCGTAGCCCTCGACGAGCGCGGCGCCGCCCAGGCCGCCGCGCTGCCCGCACGGCTCGCCGGGATCCCGATCGCCGAACTCGTCACCAGCCCCCTGCAACGCTGCCAGGAGACCGTACGGCCCCTCCTCGACGCCCGTCCGGAGCTGCGCGCCCACACCGACGACCGCGTCGGCGAGTGCCACTACGGCGACTGGTCCGGGCGCAAACTCGCCGAACTCCAGGACGAACCGCTGATGGAGGTCGTCCAGGCGCACCCCTCGGCCGCCGCGTTCCCCGGCGGCGAGTCCATGCGCGCCATGCAGACCCGCGCCGCCGAAGCGGTGCGGGAATGGAACGCGCGCGTGGAACGCGATCACGGCGCCGACGCCGTGTACGTCGTCTGTTCGCACGGCGACATCATCAAATCCCTCGTGGCGGACGCACTGGGCCTCCATCTCGACCTCTTCCAGCGGATCTCCGTGGAACCGTGTTCCATCACAGCGATCCGTTACACCCGTCTGCGCCCGTTCCTCGTACGCCTCGGCGACACCGGGGACCTCGCCTCCCTCGCCCCGCGCGAGACACCTCCCGGCGGGGACGCACCGGTGGGAGGAGACGCGGGCGCACCGTGATCGTCGCTCGCAGTAGGGTGAAGCGGTCCGCACCGTCACCTCGTGCCCGCGCACGGACGCCCACGCACCCGAACCCCATGGAGACAGAACGTGTCCCGTCAGGTGTTCCTCTACGACCCGCCGGACCGCTTCGTGGCCGGCACGGTCGGACTGCCCGGACGCCGTACGTTCTTCCTGCAGGCCGTCGCCGGCGGCCGGGTCACCAGTGTGGCCCTGGAGAAGACACAGGTCGCGGCCCTCGCCGAACGCATGGACGAACTGCTTGACGAGGTCGTCCGCCGCAGCGGCGGAAACACCGCCGTACCCGCCGTGGCCCCCACGGAGGTCACCGACACCGCTCCGCTGGACACGCCCGTCGACGAGGAGTTCCGCGTCGGCACCATGGCCCTCGCCTGGGACGGCGAGGAGCAGCGCATGATCGTCGAGGCGCAGGCCCTCGTCGAGCTCGACGCCGACTCCGAGGAGGACCTCGCCGAGGCCGAGGAGCGGCTGCTCCAGGACGAGGAGAACGGTCCTCCGATGCTCCGCGTCCGCCTCACCGGACCCCAGGCCAGAGCCTTCGCCAAACGCGCCCTGGACGTCGTCAACGCCGGACGCCCGCCCTGCCCGCTGTGCAGCCTCCCGCTCGACCCGGAAGGACACGTATGCCCGCGCCAGAACGGATACCGCCGCGGAGCGTGACGGACGACCGCCCGGCCCACGGCCTTCCGACCCACGACCGCCCGGTCCACGGCCTCACCGCGGAGAACGTCCCCGGGCCCGACCGCTTTGCGGACGACCGGCGGGACGCCGCCGAACTGCTCGCCCGCGGTGAACTGACCGTGCGCGGCCGTATCCGCGACGCCTCCAACGCGGCCCTGTACTGCACGGTCGCCCTCGACGGCCGGGAAACGGCCTGCGTGTACAAGCCCGTCGCCGGCGAGCGGCCGCTGTGGGACTTCCCCGACGGCACACTCGCCGGCCGCGAGGCCGCCGCCTACGAGGTGTCCCACGCGACCGGCTGGGACCTCGTCCCGCCCACCGTGCTGCGCGACGGACCCTACGGCGAGGGCATGGTCCAGCTGTGGATCGACACCGTGCCCGGCGGCGAGCTGCTCGCCCTGGTCGACACCGAGGAACCCGCGCCGGGCTGGAAGGCGATCGGGTTCGCCGAGGTGGGCGAGGGCGAGACCGCCCTGCTGGTGCACGCCGACGACGAGCGGCTGCGCCGGATGGCCGTACTGGACGCGGTGATCAACAACGCCGACCGCAAGGGCGGCCACCTCCTGCCCGCCGACGGCGGCCGCCTGTACGGCATCGACCACGGCGTCACCTTCAACGTCGAGAACAAGCTCCGCACCCTGCTGTGGGGCTGGGCGGGTGAACCCCTGCTCCCCGAGGCGGTCGAGGTCCTCACCGGCCTCGACCGTGCCCTCACCGGGACCGGCCCCCTGACCGCCCGCCTGACCCCCCACCTCACCCCGGCCGAGATCGACGCCACACGCGCCCGCGTCACCGCCCTGCTGGCCTCCGGCCGTCACCCGGAACCCTCCGGCGAATGGCCCGCCATTCCCTGGCCCCCCGTCTGACCCCCGGGTCCCCCCGGTCCGGCCCGTCGGTACGACCTGCGGCCCCCGGCCCGTGACCAGCACATCCGGCCGGGGAGCGCAAGAGCGGCGTTCCGGCCGTAAGACCCGGTCCGGTTCGTATATGGAACTTCCGTCCGGTTACGCTCGTGGCATGCATGCCTGGCCCGCTTCCGAGGTCCCCGCCCTGCCCGGTCAGGGCCGCGACCTCAGGATCCACGACACCGCGACCGGCGGACGTGTCACCCTGCACCCCGGTCCCGTCGCCCGTATCTACGTCTGCGGCATCACCCCGTACGACGCGACCCACATGGGTCACGCGGCGACCTACAACGCGTTCGACCTCGTCCAGCGCGTGTGGCTCGACACCAAGCGGCAGGTCCACTACGTCCAGAACGTCACCGACGTCGACGACCCCCTCCTGGAGCGCGCCCAGCGCGACAACCTCGACTGGACGGCCCTCGCCGAGCAGGAGACCGCCCTCTTCCGCGAGGACATGACCGCCCTGCGGATGCTGCCGCCCCGCCACTACATCGGCGCCGTCGAGGCGATACCCGGCATCGTGCCCCTCGTCGAACGGCTGAGGGACCTGGGCGCCGCCTACGAGCTCGACGGCGACATCTACTTCTCCGTCGAGTCCGACCCCCGCTTCGGCCAGGTCTCCGGTCTCGACGCCGCCGCCATGCGGCTGCTGTCCGCCGAACGAGGCGGCGACCCCGACCGCCCCGGCAAGAAGAACCCCGTCGACCCGATGCTGTGGATGGCCGCCCGCGAGGGCGAGCCCAGCTGGGACGGCGGCTCGCTCGGCCGCGGCCGGCCCGGCTGGCACATCGAGTGCGTCGCCATCGCCCTGGACCACCTCGGCATGACCTTCGACGTGCAGGGCGGCGGCTCCGACCTCGCCTTCCCGCACCACGAGATGGGCGCCTCGCACGCCCAGGTCCTCACCGGCGAGTTCCCCATGGCCAAGGCGTACGTCCACGCCGGCATGGTCGCGCTGCACGGCGAGAAGATGTCGAAGTCCAAGGGCAATCTGGTGTTCGTGTCCCGGCTGCGCCAGGACGGCGTCGACCCGGCGGCGATCCGGCTCACCCTGCTGGCCCACCACTACCGTTCCGACTGGGAGTGGACCGACCAGGTCCTCCAGGAGGCCGTCGCCCGGCTCGGCCGCTGGCGTGCCGCCGTCTCCCGCCCCGACGGGCCCCCGGCGGACGCCCTCGTGGAGGAGCTGCGCGAGGCACTCGCCGACGACCTGGACACCCCGGCCGCGCTCGCCGCGGTCGACCGCTGGGCCGCGCTCCAGGAGCAGGGGGGCGGCACCGGCACCGGAGCCCCCGGCCTGGTCTCCCGCGCGGTGGACGCCCTGCTGGGCGTCGCCCTGTAAGCCCTGCGGCGGCCCTGCGGCCCTGCGGCCCTGCGGCACGGGGCCCGGCCGAGAGGTGCGGCGATGCCCGGGACACAGGGCGGAGGGCGGTACACGGGCGTGGCCCGGGTACCGCCCTCCGCGTGCTCAGTCCTCCGACGACTCCTCGTCGTCCGGACCCGCGCCGCCCGGCTTCGGCGGTTTCGGCGGGCGCGTCCTGCCGCCCGGGTTGTCCCGCAGGTACGACGACGGGGACGGGCCCTCACCGCCGTCCGGAGCGGTGTGCCCCGGCGGGGTGACATCCCGGCGCCGCAGGTAGCGTTCGAACTCGCGCGCGATCGCCTCGCCGGACGCCTCCGGGAGCTCCGCCGTGTCCCGGGCCTCCTCCAGCGTCTGCACGTACTCGGCGACCTCGCTGTCCTCGGCCGCCAGCTGGTCCACCCCGACCTGCCAGGCCCGCGCGTCCTCCGCCAGCTCGCCCAGCGGGATCCGCAGGTCGAGCAGGTCCTCCAGACGATTGAGCAGGGCCAGCGTGGCCTTCGGGTTGGGCGGCTGCGACACGTAGTGCGGCACGGCCGCCCACAGCGACACCGCCGGCACCCCGGCGTGCGTGCACGCCTCCTGCAGGACACCCACGATGCCCGTCGGGCCCTCGTACTTGGTCTCCTCCAGGTCCATCCGGCGGGCCAGATCCGCGTCCGACGTGGTCCCGCTGATCGGGACCGGACGGGTGTGCGGGGTGTCACCGAGCAGCGCGCCCAGGATCACCACCAGCTCCACACCGAGTTCGTGCGCGAAACCGAGCAGCTCGTTGCAGAACGAGCGCCAGCGCATCGACGGCTCGATGCCCCGCACCAGCACCAGGTCCCGCGGTCTGTCGCCGCCGACCCGCACCACCGAGAGCCGGGTCGTCGGCCACGTGATCTTGCGGACGCCGCCGTCCATCCACACCGTGGGCCGGTTCACCTGGAAGTCGTAGTAGTCCTCGGCGTCCAGCGCCGCGAACACCTCGCCCTTCCACTCGTTCTCCAGATGCGCGACCGCGGTGGAGGCGGCGTCGCCGGCATCGTTCCAGCCCTCGAACGCGGCCACCATGACCGGGTCGATCAGCTCGGGAACCCCCTCGAGCTCGATCACCCAGCGCCTCCTTCCGACGTTCCCTCACGTACGCCCCAACCTTACGGCGTCCGGCAAGAGCGCTCGCAGCCCTCGCACGAGGGAGTGAACGGATCACTGCCCCGTCAACGGTTCCCGGACACCCCGCAGGTCGTCCGAGTCGTCCCGGCCGGACCACCGGCGGCGCACAGTGCTCTCACAGGGTGCTGCGCAGCCAGTGCTCCACACTCGCGATGTGCACCGTCGCCCACGACCGCGCCGCCTCCGCGTCCCGTTCCCGCAGCGCGGCCAGGATCGCCCGGTGCTCACGCAGCGTCCCCGTGACCGCGTCCTCCTGCGTCAGACCGCGCCAGATCCGCGCCCGGGTGGTCGGCCCGGACAGCCCGTCCAGCAGCGAGCACAGCACCGAGTTGCCCGAGCTCTGCACGATGCCCCGGTGGAACTCCAGGTCTCCCGCGACCAGTTCCTCCACCGACGGCGCAGGGCCCAGCGCGTCCAGCTGCCCGCTCAGCACGTCCAGCTGCTGCTCGCTGATCCGGGCCGCCGCCATCGCCGTCGCGGCCGGCTCCAGGATGCGCCGCACGGCCAGGAACTCCAGGACCGTGTCGTCGCGGTGGAAGTCCACGACGAAACTCAGCGCCTCCAGCAGCAGCTGCGGGTCCAGGCTCGTGACGTAGGTGCCGTCGCCCTGCCGCACGTCCAGGATCCTGATCAGCGACAGCGCCCGCACCGCCTCCCGCAGGGAGTTGCGCGACAGGCCGAGCTCGGCGGCCAGCTCGCTCTCCTTGGGCAGCCGGTCCCCGGGGCGCAGCGCGCCGCTGACGATCATCCCCTTGATCTTCTCGATCGCCTCGTCGGTGACTGCCATGCGGGCCTCCCCAGGTGCTGCGAGTGCCGCATGCGGTGTGTGCTGCGTGCGCGTCGCGAATACATCGGATGTCTCTGGGGTCATTATGCGGCCAGGACGGCCCGGACGACACCGGCCGTCCCTCCCACGTCCCCCGCGGGACACCCGGACAGCACCCGGACGGGCGGACAGCCGGACGGCCCGCGCGCGACCGGGGAGCGGCAGGGGACGGGGGCGGTCCCGCCGGGTCACCGGCCGGGCCGCCCCCGCCCTCTGCACCGCACGACGGGTCACTTCCCGTCGAGCACCTCCTGGACCCGGCCCCGCACCTCGTCCGTGTCCAGACCGCGGATCGTGAGCGTCGTACGGCGGCGCAGCACGTCGTCCGCCGTCTGGGCCCACTCGTTGTCCCGCGCCCACACGACCTGCGCCCAGATCTCCGGGGCGTCCGGGTGCACCCGCAGGCCCAGCTCGGGCCGCTCGTTGGCCAGCCGCGCGATGTCGAACGCCAGCGAACCGTAGTGGGTGGCCAGGTGCCTCGCCGTGTCCGCGGCCATCCGCGGGCCCGGCGCCGGGCCGTCCGACAGCAGCCGGTGCGCGACCGCGCGCGGGTTGGCGACACCCGGCAGCGGCAGCTTCTTCGGCAGTGCGGAGACCGGCTCGAAATCCTCGCCCAGCGGACGGCCCGGCAGCGCCTCCAGCTTCTTCATCACCGTGCGGCCGATGTGCCGGAAGGTGGTCCACTTGCCGCCCGCGACCGAGAGCATCCCGCCCCTGCCCTCGGTCACCACCGTCTCGCGCTTGGCCTTCGCCGTGTCGCCGGGCCCGCCCGGCAGCACCCTCAGGCCCGCGAACGCGTACGTCATCAGACTGCGGTCGAGCTGCTGGTCGCGGATCGAGAACGCGGCCTCGTCGAGGATCTGGGCGATGTCCTTCTCGTCGACCCCGACGTCCGCCGGGTCGCCCTCGTACTGCTCGTCGGTGGTGCCCAGCAGCAGCATGTCCTCCCACGGCAGGGCGAACGTGATGCGGTACTTGTCGATCGGCGTGGCGAGCGCCGCCCGCCACGGGGAGGTGCGCCGGAGGACCAGGTGCGCGCCCTTCGACAGCCGGATCGACGGCGCCGCCTGCGGGTCCTCCATCCGGCGCAGATGGTCGACCCACGGGCCGGTGGCGTTGAGCACCAGCCGGGCGGCGACGCCGAACTCGTCGCCCGACAGCCGGTCCCTGAGGTCCGCGCCGGTCACCCGGCCCCGGGTGAAGCGCAGGCCGGTGACCTCGGCGTGGTTGAGGACGACCGCGCCCGCCTCGACGGCCGCGCGGACCGTCATCAGCGCCATGCGCGAGTCGTTCATCTGGTCGTCGCCGTACACGGCCACGGCCTTCAGGTTCTCGGTGCGCAGCTCCGGCACGTCCTGCGCGGCCTTCGAGGGGCTGAGCAGATGGCCGACGCCGTCACCGAACGCGGACAGCGCGGAGTAGGCGAACACACCCGCTCCGAGCTTCGCCGCGCCGTGCGGCCCGCCCTTGTACACGGGGAGGTAGAACGTGAGCGGGTTCGCCAGGTGCGGGGCCACCTGGCGGGAGACCGCACGGCGCTCGAAGTGGTTCTCCGCCACCAGCTTCACCGCACCGGTCTGCAGATAGCGCAGACCGCCGTGCAGCAGCTTGGACGAGGCGGAGGAGGTGGCGCCGGCGAAGTCGCCGGCATCGACCAGTGCCACCCTGAGGCCGGACTGCGCGGCATGCCAGGCCGTCGATATGCCCAGGATCCCGCCGCCGATCACGAGGAGGTCGTACGTCGCCTTGGAGAGCTGCTCCCGGGTCTCGGCCCGGCTCGGGTTCGGGCCCGAGGCCGGGTGCGTTCCGAGGGCAGGTACGGACTTCAGGGTGGACTGACTGGTCATGTGGGGTTCTTACTCCTCGTCCTCGAGCCAGCCCATGGTCCGTTCGACGGCCTTGAGCCAGAGCTTGTACTCACGTTCGCGGAGGTCCGCGTCCATGCGGGGGGTCCACTCGGCGGCCCTGCGCCAGTTGGCGCGCAGGTCCTCGGTGTTGTCCCAGAAGCCGACGGCGAGACCGGCGGCGTAGGCGGCGCCCAGGCAGGTGGTCTCGGCGACCATCGGGCGCACCACCGGCGCGTCCAGGAAGTCGGCGAGGGTCTGCATCAGCAGGTTGTTGGAGGTCATGCCGCCGTCGACCTTGAGCGTGGTGAGCTCGACGCCGGAGTCCTTGGTCATGGCGTCGGCGATCTCCCGCGTCTGCCAGGCGGTGGCCTCCAGCACGGCACGCGCCAGGTGTGCCTTGGTGACGTACCGCGTCAGACCGGCGATCACGCCGCGGGCGTCGTCGCGCCAGTGCGGGGCGAACAGACCGGAGAAGGCCGGTACGAAGTAGGCGCCGCCGTTGTCCTCGACGGACAGTGCGAGCGTCTCGATCTCCGCGGCGGTGGAGATGAGCCCCATCTGGTCGCGCATCCACTGCACCAGGGAGCCGGTGACGGCGATGGAGCCCTCCAGGGCGTACACCGTGTTCTGGTCACCGATCTTGTAGCCGACGGTGGTCAGCAGGCCCGCGTACGAGTTGATGATCTTCTCGCCGGTGTTCATCACCATGAAGGTGCCGGTGCCGTACGTGGACTTGGTCTCGCCCTCGGAGAAGCAGGTCTGGCCGAACAGGGCCGCCTGCTGGTCGCCGAGCGCGGAGGCGACCGGGATGCCGCCGAGCAGGTCGCCCAGCTTGCCGCCCTTGACCTCGCCGTACACCTCGGCGGAGGAGCGGATCTCGGGGAGGATCTGCTGCGGGACGCCGATGGACTCGCAGATCTTCGGGTCCCACGCCATGGTGTGGAGGTTCATGAGCATGGTGCGGGAGGCGTTGGTGACGTCCGTGACGTGGTGGCCGCCGTCGACGCCGCCGGTCAGGTTCCAGATGACCCAGCTGTCCATCGTGCCGAAGAGGATGTCGCCCGCCTCGGCACGCTCCTGGAGGCCCTCGACGTTGTCGAGCAGCCAGCGGGCCTTGGGGCCCGCGAAGTAGGAGGCCAGCGGCAGGCCGGTCTCGCGGCGGAAGCGGTCCTGGCCGACGTTGCGGCCGAGTTCCCGGCACAGCGCGTCGGTGCGGGTGTCCTGCCAGACGATGGCGTTGTGGACGGGCTCACCGGTGTTCCTGTCCCACAGCACGGTGGTCTCGCGCTGGTTGGTGATGCCGATGGCCTTGATGTCGTCGCGGGTGATGCCGGCCTTCTCGATGGCACCGGCCACCACGTCCTGGACGTTGGTCCAGATCTCGGTGGCGTTGTGCTCGACCCAGCCGGGCTTGGGGAAGATCTGCTCGTGCTCCTTCTGGTCGACCGCGACGATGCGGCCGTCGCGGTCGAAGACGATGCAGCGCGAGGACGTGGTGCCCTGGTCGATGGCGGCGATGAACGGCCCATGGCCGTGGGAGGCGATGCCGGCGGTGTGGGCGTCGGTCATGGTGTGCTCCTGGGGATTCCGTGGGAGTGGACGGTCGGTACGGCGCGTGCTGCGAGGCGTGTGGAGCCGGATTCCGGCGCTCTTTGCCGCTAGACGAATGCGACGTTGTAGAGGCCGGCGGCGAGGGCGCCGCCGATCAGCGGACCGACCACCGGGATCCAGGCGTAGCTCCAGTCGGAGCCGCCCTTGTTGGGGAGCGGCAGCAGGGCGTGCACGATGCGCGGACCGAGGTCACGGGCCGGGTTGATCGCGTACCCCGTCGGACCGCCGAGCGACAGGCCGATGGAGACCACGACGAGGGCGGTGATCAGGGCGCCCAGGGTGCCCAGGCCCTTGCCGGAGTCGTTGAGGCCCTGGGTGAGGACCGCGATCACCAGCACGAAGGTGCCGATGATCTCCGTGGCCATGTTCTGCACCACGTTGCGGATCTCCGGGCCGGTGGAGAAGACGCCCAGGACCGGGCCCGCGCCCTTCTCCTGTGCCTCGACGGCCTTGGCCGACGTGGCCTGCGCCCCCGGACCGCCGACGATCTCCCGGTCGGTGAGGTGCGCCTGGAACTGGCCGTAGTAGGCGACCCAGACGAGTGCCGCGCCGATCATGGCGCCCAGCAGCTGTCCGCTCCAGTAGGTGAGGACGTTGCTCCAGTCGTTGTCCTTGAGTGCGATGCCGAGCGTCACGGCCGGGTTCAGATGGGCACCGGACAGGGGGGCCGACACATAGACCGCCGTGAGGACCGCGAAACCCCACCCGAAGGTGATGGCGAGCCAGCCGGAGTTCCGTGCCTTGGAGGCCTTCAGTGTGACCGCGGCGCAGACACCGCCGCCGAGCAGGATGAGTATGGCGGTACCGATGGTCTCGCCGAGGAAGATGTCGGAGCTGGACACCCGCGACTCCTTTGTCCTTCGTCCAGGAAAGCCGAACCCCGGGTCCCTCCGGGGGTCGTGCGCCCTCGGGGGTGAGAGCGAAATCCGGCCCTTGACGTTGTCACACACTAGCGCGTATTGCCGGTAGGTGTTCGACAATGTCGACCGATGGACGGGAGTCTTGTCCCGGCGTCACACGCACGTCAAGAGTTCTGTTGTCGAAAATCCGATCGTTACCCGTTCCCGTGACCCGCCTGTGACCGGTTGATCTTGCTGGTCAGAGGTGGATCGCAAGGGCCCGGACGGCACGCGCTGCGACCGGGTGGTACGACCGTTATGTCAGGGTACGGCGCGGGCCGGAACGCCGCCCGGCGTCCCGGCCTGACCCTTTCCGCTCAGGTTGCGTTCGAATCGTGCCCGAAGGTCCCTGTCTCCGGCCGCGCGCCGTCCGGGCCCCTCCGCCCGCTGTCCGGACCCCTCTCCGGGCCGCCCGGAACCGGCCACGAGCCGCCCGGGAGCACGGGGCCCGGCACGGCTGTCGGCGCGCCCGGCACCATCCCTCGGACCACGGGGCGAGGGGTTCCGGCAGCCGCCCGCGAGCCGCCCGGCACGGAATCCGCGGGTACGGGGAATGTCCGGATCCGTGGGCACCCGGGCGCCGTCCGGGTCCGGGTCGCAGGCTTCCGGGACGCCCCGGGTCGGATCGGCGGCCGGCCGTGATCGCTCCGGACCGGATCCGCAGGCACTGGATCCGCAGGGTCCGGGAACGTCCGGACCGTGTCCGCGGGCGTCCCGGGAACGTCCGGGGCCGGGCCCGGACGGCTCAGAAGCGTCCGGCGCCCAGGTCCCGGGACACGGAACGGGCGCAGTCCCGCACCGCCGCGATCAGGTCGGGCCGCAGCTCGCCGTCGTCCCGCCGTACCCGCTCCACCGCGCCCGTGATGGCCACCGCCCCCACCGGCATGCGCCGGCGGTCGTGGACCGGCGCCGCGATCGACGCCACGCCCTCCCAGGTCTCCTCCACGTCGGCCGCCCAGCCCCGCGCGCGGGTGACGTCGAGGGTGTGCTCGAACCCCTCCGGATCGCACACCGTACGGTCCGTGAACGCCTTGCGGTCGGCCTCCAGCGCCTCACTGTGCGCCACCGGGTCGTACGCCGCGAGAACCTTCCCCAGAGCCGTGGAGTGCAGCGGCTGCATCGCCCCGATCTCCAGCACCTGACGGCTGTCGTCGGGGCGGAACACGTGATGGACGATCAGCACCCCGTGCTGGTGCAGCACCCCCAGATACACGCTCTCCCCGCTGGAACGGGCCAGATCGTCCGTCCACACCAGGGCCCGCGCCCGCAGCTCGTGCACATCGAGATAGGTGGTGCCCAGGCGCAGCAGCTCCGCGCCCAGCTGATACCGCCCCGACTCGTCCTGCTCGACGAACCCCTCCAGCTGGAGGGTGCGCAGGATGCCGTGGGCCGTGCCCTTGGCCAGGCCCAGCGAGGAGGCGATGTCCGACAGGCCGAGCCGGCGCTCGCCGCCTGCGAGCAGCCGCAGCATCGCGGCCGCCCGTTCGAGCGACTGGATGTTCCGTGCCATGCCGTGCTGCCTCCGTCCCGGTCGGTGACCGACGTGCGCGCTACCGTCGTTCGGCAATGCCGAACACTACCGGTCCGTGCCGACCTCCCGCCAACGGTCGGCCCCTACCTGTTATGTCATCCGTCACGGACAGGTCGCCCACGGGGGGCCCACCGGTCATCCTCCTAGGAGTTCCCCTAGGTCACCCGTCCGGCCCGTGGACTCCCTGCCCGCCCCGCCCCGGTCCCGGCTACGCTGGCGACGTGCGCCGTCCACGGGAAGGACGCGAAGAACCCGACAGGCATCCTCCCGCGGCGACGCAAAGCCGACAGCCGTCGCACCCGAGGGAGCCCCTTCATGGCCTCAGTGCCGCCGACCCCCGCCGCCGACAGCCGGACCCGTGCGTCCGCGCTCCGAGACGCCCTCGCCGCCCGGGTGGTGGTGGCCGACGGAGCGATGGGCACCATGCTCCAGGCCCAGGAGCCCACCCTCGACGACTTCCAGCAGCTCGAGGGCTGCAACGAGATCCTCAACGTCACCCGCCCCGACATCGTCCGCTCCGTCCACGACGCGTACTTCGCCGTGGGAGTCGACTGCGTCGAGACCAACACCTTCGGCGCCAACCACGCCGCCCTGGCCGAGTACGACATCGCCGGGCGCGTGCAGGAACTGTCCGAGGCCGGCGCCCGCATCGCCCGCGAGGCGGCCGACGACCACACCGCCCGGGACGGCCGGCAGCGCTGGGTCCTCGGCTCCATGGGCCCCGGCACCAAACTCCCCACCCTCGGCCACGCCCCCTACACCACCCTGCGCGACGCCTACCAGCGCAACGCCGAGGGACTGGTCACCGGCGGCGCCGACGCGCTGCTCGTCGAGACCACCCAGGACCTCCTCCAGACCAAGGCCGCCGTCCTCGGCTCCCGCCGCGCCCTGGACGCCCTCGGCCTCGACCTGCCGCTGATCGTGTCGGTCACCGTCGAGACCACCGGCACCATGCTCCTCGGCTCCGAGATCGGCGCGGCGCTCACCGCGCTGGAACCCCTCGGCATCGACATGATCGGCCTGAACTGCGCCACCGGCCCGGCCGAGATGAGCGAGCACCTGCGCTACCTCGCCCGCACCGCCCGCATCCCGCTCGCCTGCATGCCCAACGCGGGCCTGCCCGTCCTCGGCAGGGACGGCGCCCGGTACCCGCTCGGCGCGCCCGAGCTCGCCGACGCCCACGAGACCTTCGTCCACGAGTACGGCCTCTCCCTCGTCGGCGGCTGCTGCGGCACCACGCCCGAGCACCTGCGCCAGGTCGTCGAACGCGTCCGCGGCCTCACCCCCACCGAGCGCGACCCGCGCCCCGAACCCGGCGCCGCGTCCCTCTACCAGACCGTCCCCTTCCGCCAGGACACCTCCTTCCTGGCGATCGGCGAGCGCACCAACGCCAACGGTTCCAAGAAGTTCCGCGACGCCATGCTGGACGCCCGCTGGGACGACTGCGTGGAACTGGTCCGCGAGCAGATCCGCGAGGGCGCGCACATGCTCGACCTGTGCGTCGACTACGTCGGCCGCGACGGCGTCGCCGACATGCGGGAACTCGCCGGCCGCTTCGCCACCGCCTCCACCCTCCCCATCGTCCTCGACTCCACCGAGGTCGACGTCATCGAGGCGGGCCTCGAGAAACTCGGCGGCCGCGCCGTCATCAACTCCGTCAACTACGAGGACGGCGACGGACCCGACTCCCGCTTCGCCAAGGTCACCCGCCTCGCCAGGGAACACGGCGCCGCGCTGATCGCCCTCACCATCGACGAGGAGGGCCAGGCCCGCACCCCGGAGAAGAAGGTCGAGATCGCCGAACGGCTCATCGCCGACCTCACCGGCAACTGGGGCATCCGCGAGGAGGACATCCTCGTCGACTGCCTGACCTTCACCATCTGTACCGGTCAGGAGGAGTCCCGGCGCGACGGCGTCGCCACCATCGAGGCCATCCGCGAACTCAAGCGCCGCCACCCCGACGTCCAGACCACCCTCGGCCTGTCGAACATCTCCTTCGGCCTCAACCCGGCCGCCCGCATCCTGCTCAACTCCGTCTTCCTCGACGAATGCGTCAAGGCGGGCCTGGACTCCGCGATCGTCCACGCCTCGAAGATCCTGCCCATCGCCCGCTTCGACGACGAGCAGGTCACCACCGCCCTCGACCTGATCCACGACCGCCGCCGCGAGGGCTACGACCCCCTCCAGAAACTCATGCAGCTCTTCGAGGGCGCCACCGCCAAGTCCCTCAAGGCCGGCAAGGCCGAGGAACTCGCCGCCCTCCCGCTGGAGGAACGCCTCAAGCGCCGCATCATCGACGGTGAGCGAGGCGGTCTGGAGGCCGACCTGGACGAGGCCCTGACCGAACGCCCGGCCCTCGACATCGTCAACGACACCCTCCTGGACGGCATGAAGACCGTCGGCGAGCTGTTCGGCTCCGGCCAGATGCAGCTGCCGTTCGTCCTCCAGTCCGCCGAGGTCATGAAGTCCGCCGTCGCCCACCTCGAACCCCACATGGAGAAGTCCGGGGCCGAGGGCAAGGGCACCATCGTGCTGGCCACCGTCCGCGGCGACGTCCACGACATCGGCAAGAACCTCGTCGACATCATCCTGTCCAACAACGGCTACAACGTCGTCAACCTCGGCATCAAACAGCCCGTCTCCGCGATCCTCGAGGCCGCCGACGAGCACCGGGCCGACGTCATCGGCATGTCCGGACTCCTCGTCAAATCCACGGTGATCATGAAGGAGAACCTGCAGGAGCTCAACCAGCGCGGCCTCGCCGCCGACTACCCGGTCATCCTCGGCGGCGCCGCCCTCACCCGCGCCTACGTCGAACAGGACCTCCACGAGCTGTACGAGGGCGAAGTGCGCTACGCCCGCGACGCGTTCGAGGGCCTGCGCCTCATGGACGCCCTCATCGGCGTCAAACGCGGCGTGCCCGGCGCCGAGCTGCCCGAACTCCGGCCGCGCCGCGTCCGCGCCTCCGCCCCCGCGGAGGTCACGGAACGTCCCGAGGAGGGGAGCGTCCGCTCCGACGTCGCCACCGACAACCCGGTGCCCGCGCCGCCGTTCCGGGGCACCCGCATCGTCAAGGGCATCCCGCTCAAGGAGTACGCCGGCTGGCTCGACGAGGGCGCCCTCTTCAAGGGCCAGTGGGGCCTCAAGCAGGCCCGCACCGGCGAGGGACCGACCTACGAGCAGCTCGTCGAGGACGAGGGCCGCCCCCGGCTGCGCGGCCTGCTCGACCGCCTCCAGACCGACAACCTCCTCGAAGCCGCCGTCGTGTACGGCTACTTCCCCTGCGTGTCCAAGGACGACGACCTCATCGTCCTCGACGAGGCGGGCAACGAACGCACCCGTTTCACCTTCCCGCGCCAGCGCCGCGGCCGCCGGCTGTGCCTCGCCGACTTCTTCCGTCCCGAGGAGTCCGGCGAGATCGACGTGGTCGGCTTCCAGGTCGTCACCGTCGGCTCCCGCATCGGCGCCGAGACCGCCCGGCTCTTCGAGACCAACGCCTACCGCGACTACCTGGAACTGCACGGCCTGTCCGTGCAGCTGGCCGAGGCCCTCGCCGAGTACTGGCACGCCCGGGTCCGCTCGGAACTCGGCTTCGCCGGCGAGGACCCCGGCGCCATGGAGGACATGTTCGCCCTGAAGTACCGCGGCGCCCGCTTCTCCCTCGGCTACGGAGCCTGCCCCGACCTCGAGGACCGCGCCAAGATCGCCGACCTGCTCCAGCCGGAACGCATCGGCGTCCATCTGTCCGAGGAGTTCCAGCTGCACCCCGAACAGTCCACCGACGCCATCGTCCTGCACCACCCCGAGGCGAAGTACTTCAACGCCCGCTGAGCACGCCCTCCGCGCACCGCGAGCCGCGGCCCACGGCTCGCGGGACGCGGTGCGCGGGGCCGCCGCGCCCGGCCCCCCCCCGTGCGGGCTCCCGCCCGGGGCCCGGTCCCGGCCCGGTCGCCCGTGCGGCCCCCGGTGCCGTGGGCCGGTACGGTCCCGGGCGCCTCACCCGGCATCCCGACCGTGCCCGACGTATGCTGGTCGGTCCACAGCAGGCCGGTTCCCCGCTCGGGGACCGGCCTGCGCGTCCCTCAAGGAGGTGCGCACGGATGACCAGCACGGTCCCCGCGCTCAAGACCCTTGCCCAGACCCCCGGCACCCCCCGGGCCACGAAGACCCCGCAGATCCCGGCGGCGGCCCTGCAGGCCGTGCTCCTCGACATGGACGGCACCCTGGTCGACAGCGAGGGTTTCTGGTGGGAGGTCGAGACCGAGGTGTTCGCCGGTCTCGGCCACGCCCTCGACCTGTCCTGGCGCGAGGTCGTCGTCGGCGGCCCCATGGACCGCAGCGCGGGGTTCCTGATCGAGGCCACCGGCGCCGACATCGGCATCCCCGAGCTCACCCTGCTGCTCAACGAGGGGTTCGAGGAGCGCATCGCCCGCGGAGTGCCCCTGATGCCGGGCGCCGCCCGACTGCTGGCCGAACTCGTCGCGCAGGACATCCCCACGGCCCTGGTCTCCGCCTCGCACCGGCGGGTCATCGACCGTGTCCTGGACTCCCTCGGCGCCCACCACTTCGCGCTCACCATCGCGGGCGACGAGGTGGCCCGCACCAAGCCGCACCCCGACCCCTACCTGGCCGCCGCGGCCGGACTGGGAGCGGATCCGGCCAGATGCGCCGTCGTGGAGGACACCGCCACCGGCGTGGCGGCAGCCGAGGCGGCGGGCTGCCAGGTCGTCGCCGTACCGTCCGTGGCGCCCATCGCCCCGGCCGCCGGACGCACCGTCGTGCCCTCCCTGGAACACGTCGATCTGGCCTTCCTGCGCGGCCTCATGCCGGGCACGGTCCGGCCCCCGGCCCCGGGCACCGGCCCGCACCAGCCCTGAGGCACCGGCCCGGGGCACCCCGGCCGGAGCCCGGCCCCGGGGCACCCCGCCAGGACCCGACCCGGGAACCGGCCCGGACAGCGGGCCGCCGGACCGGCCGGGCCCGGCCCGGATGTTCGTCCGGTCCGCGGCCTGGGTAGACCGACATCCGGGCCGGCCGGCACGCGGCGCCCGCGAGCCACCGGGGGAGTGACAGCGGATGGCCGGATTCCGGTGCCTGCACGGCCTCCCCTCGATGTGATGTTCCTCACTTTCCCGGGGGTCGACAGGGTGCCGGGCGATGTGCCGCACACCCCGGCACGGGAGGTGCGGCAGGGCCCTTGTGTCCCGATTGGTGGAAGCATGCACCAATCCTTCCCGCGCCCCCCTCTCGATGCGTTCCCGGCCCGCTCCACAGCGTGAGGGGCACCCGTTTCCGGACCCTGCGTGACGGCTGCCGGACGCCGACTAATCTCATCGCGAGAACATCGCCCCTTACCCCCGTGAATCCGCCGCGACACCCCTGCATGCCGGGTTACACGGATCCGTACAGTCCTGGAGAAACTCGAGCATGAACCGCAAGACTTTGGTGCTGCCGGCCGTCGCCGGGCTCCTCGCTCCGGTTCTCGCCGCGTGCGGCGGATCCAGCAGCGGGAGCAATAGCGGCGACCCCATCGTCGTCGGCACCACGGACCGGTTCACGGCCACCAAGGACGCACCCGCGCCGCTCGACCCCGCCTACGCCTACGACGTCGGCTCGTGGAACATCCTGCGGCAGACCGTGCAGACCCTGATGACCCAGCCCAAGGGCGACGGCGACCCGGTCCCGGAGGCGGCCCAGAGCTGCAGCTTCACCGACAGCGGCAACGAGCGCTACGCGTGCAAGCTCCGCGACGGCCTCAAGTTCGCCAACGGCGACGCCATCACCGCGGCCGACGTCAAGTTCTCCATCGACCGTGCCATGAGCATCAAGGCGGACAGCGGCGTCTTCGCCCTGCTCTCCACCGTCGACACCGTGGAGACCCAGGGCGACCGCGAGGTGATCTTCCACCTCAAGACCGCCGACGCCACGTTCCCGTACAAGCTGTCCACCCCGGTCGCCGGCATCCTCAACCCCAGCGACTACGACAAGGGCAAGCTCCGCGACGGCTTCGACGTGGACGGCTCCGGCCCCTACACCATGACGCCCAGCATCAAGGACGGCGACCTCGTCAGCGCCACCTTCACCAAGAACCCCAACTACAAGGGCACGCTGAAGGTCAACAACGACAAGGTCGAACTGCGCACCTTCGCCGACGCCGACGCCATGGGCACCGCGATCGACAAGGGCGACATCGACGTGATGACCCGCACCATGTCGCCCGCCCAGATCAACAAGCTCGACGGCCAGACCGGCGGCAGCGTCGACCTCGTCGACATGCCCGGCCTCGAGATCCGCTACCTCGCGTTCAACACCGACGCCGGCACGGTCAAGACCAAGGCCGTACGCGAGGCCATGGCCCAGCTCATCGACCGCGGCGAACTCATCTCCAAGGTCTACGGCTCCCAGGCCCAGCCGCTGTACTCGCTCGTCCCGGCCACCATCACCGGCCACTCGAACTCGTTCTTCAACAAGTACGGCGACCCCAGCGTCTCCAAGGCCAAGGCCATGATGCAGGCAGCCGGCATCAGCACCCCGGTCAAGCTCACCCTGCACTACACGACGGACCACTACGGCTCCGCCACCAAGCAGGAGTTCGAGGTCCTGCAGAAGCAGCTCAACGACAGCGGCCTCTTCGACGTCAGCATCCAGGGCACTCCCTGGGCCGAGTTCCGGCCCGCGGAGCAGAAGGGCACCTACGACGTCTACGGCATGGGCTGGTTCCCCGACTTCCCCGACGCCGACAACTACATCGCGCCCTTCCTCGACAAGGACAACTTCCTCGGCTCGCCCTACGCGAACACCGAGATCCGCAACACCCTCATCCCGGAGTCCCGCCGCGAGGCCGACCGGCTGAGCGCCTCCAAGAGCATCACCTCCATCCAGGACATCGTCGCCAACGACGTCCCCGTGCTGCCGCTGTGGCAGGGCAAGCAGTACATCGCCGCCCGCAACGACATCACCGGCACCGCCTACGCGCTCAACTCCTCCTCCACGCTCCAGCTGTGGGAGCTCGGCCGCGGCTCCGGCAGCTGACCCGACCGCCCCGGCACACACGACAGACGAAGGGCGTTCCCACCTCCCAGGAGGCGGGAACGCCCTTCGCCATGTCCGCCGCTCACGCCGGTACCGGCGGCGGTACCCCGTACATGTGCCGGCCCCCACCCGCGCCGCCCGTCCGCACACGTCCACGCACAGAGACCAGCGGACGGAGCCCTGCTACTGCGCCCCCGGACGCACCAGACCGCTCTCGTACGCGTACACCGCCGCCTGCACCCGGTCCCGCAGACCCAGCTTCGTCAGCACATGCCCCACATGCGTCTTCACCGTCGTCTCACTCACGAACAGATCCGCCGCGATCTCCGCGTTCGACAACCCCCGCGCCACCAGCTTCAGCACCTCCACCTCACGCTCCGTCAACGTGTGCAGCGTGTCCGGCACCGGCTCCTCACCCGACGGCAGATGCGTCGCGTACTTGTCCAGCAACCGCCTCGTGACACTCGGCGCCAGCATCGCCTCACCCCCCGCCACCACCCGGATCGCCTGCACCAGCTCGTTCGCCGGAGCGTCCTTCAGCAGAAAACCGCTCGCCCCCGCCCGCAGCGCCTCCACCACGTACTCGTCCAGGTCGAACGTCGTCAGCACCAGCACCTTCGCCGGACCGTCCCGGCCCGGCCCGGTGATCTGCCGCGTCGCCTCCACCCCGTCCATCCGCGGCATACGGATGTCCATCAGCACCACATCGGGCTGCAACGCCCGCACCTGATCGAGAGCCTGCAGACCGTCACCGGCCTCACCGACGACCGCGATCTCCTGCTCCGCCTCCAGAATCATCCGGAACCCGGTGCGCAGCAGCGGCTGGTCGTCCACCAGCAGCACGCGGATGGCCACGTAAGTCTCCTTCGTTAGTCCGGCCCCATTCTGCCCTGCCGGACACCCCCCGACGCGCCCGAACGCACCGGCAGCGGATACGGCGGAGGAGTCCCCCCGAACTCCGGGCAGTGCGCCTGATGATCACACCAGCCGCACAGCTTCGTGGGCCGCGGCCGCCACTCACCCGAGTCCGTGGCGACCCGGATCGCCTCCCACAACGCCAGCAGCTTCCGCTCCACCCGCTCCAGATCCGCCGGCACCGGGTCGTACGTCAGCACGTCACCGCTGCCCAGATACACCAGCTGCAGCCGCCGCGGCACCACCCGCTTCAGCCGCCACACCACCAGCGCGTAGAACTTCATCTGGAACAACGCGCTCTCCGCGTACTCCGGCCGCGGCGCCCTGCCCGTCTTGTAGTCGACGATCCGCACCTCACCCGACGACGCCACGTCCACCCGGTCGATGATCCCGCGCAGCCGCAGCCCCGACTCCAGCTCCGCCTCCACGAACAGCTCCCGCTCCGCGGGCTCCAGACGCGTCGGATCCTCCAGCGTGAACCACCGCTCCACCAGCCGCTCCGCCTCCGCGAGCCAGCCCGCCAGCCGCTCACCGCCCGGATCGTCCGCGAACAGCTCCACCAGCTCCGGCCGCGCCGCACACAGCCGCTCCCACTGCCCCGGCACCAGCGATCTCGCCCGCGGCGCCGTACGCTCCACCGCCGGCGCGTCGAACAGCCGCTCCAGCACCGCGTGCACCAGCGTCCCCCGCGTCGCCGCCTCACTCGGCCGCTCCGGCAACCGGTCGATCACCCGGAACCGGTACAGCAGCGGACACTGCATGAAGTCACCGGCCCGCGAGGGCGACAACGACGCCGGAGCCACCGCCGGCCGCGCCCCGCCCACCCCCGGGCCACCCACCGCGCCACCACCGGCGCCCGCCTCTTCCACACCCTCGGCACTCGTCTCCATGACCCCAGACCCTAAGGCCCACCACCGACAGCCACCCAGCCACCGCCGCGCCCCCGCGACAGGACGGAGAACACCAGGGGTGCCGGGGCGGAACACACCCCGACGGCCGCATACCATCGACCACAGACCCTCCCGGCCGGCAGGCACGGGAGACGCTTCGATCGAGGGGACACCGTGGACGTGAGCGGCGGGAGCGGGCAGCCGCGCCCCGGCAACGACGGGGAACGACCCGGCAACGACGGGGAACGGCCCGGCACCGGTGCGGCACCGGCGGCCGGGGACGCCCGCACCCGGCCACCGGCGGACACCCACCCGGACCCGGAGACCGACACCCCGGCCACCCCCCAACCCGCCGGCGACCACCCCCACCACACCGCACCCGAGGACGGCGACACCCCTGCCCCCACCGGCCAGGACACCCCCGGCGGACACCCCCCGGCCGAACAACCCCCCGGCACACCACCCCGCACCGACCCCCACACCGACCGCCCCTACGCCCACACCCCCACCGGCCCCGGCCTCGCCAGAAGCACCCCCCCACCCCGCCCCAAAGAACCCGGCGGCGGCATCCTCATGGGCCGCCCCTTCGGCGTCCCCGTCTACGTCGCCCCCAGCTGGTTCCTCGTCGCCGCCCTCATCACCTGGGTCTTCGGCGGCCAGCTCGACCGCGTCCTGCCCCAGCTCGGCGCCGCCCGCTACCTCGTCTCCCTCTTCTTCGCCATCGCCTTCTACGCCTCCGTCCTCATCCACGAACTCGCCCACACCGTCGCCGCCCTCCGCTACAAACTCCCCGTCCGCCGCATCCAGCTCCAGTTCTTCGGCGGCGTCTCCGAGATCGAGAAAGAAGCCGAGACCCCCGGCCGCGAATTCGTCCTCGCCTTCGTCGGCCCCCTCCTCTCCCTCGTCCTCGCCGGCATCTTCTACCTCGCCCTCAGAACCGTCGAACCCGGCACCGTCCCCGGCGTCCTCCTCGCCGGACTCATGATCTCCAACCTCATCGTCGCCGTCTTCAACCTCCTCCCCGGCCTCCCCCTCGACGGCGGCCGCATGCTCCGCGCCGTCGTCTGGAAGATCACCGGCCGCCCCATGACCGGCACCGTCGCCGCCGCCTGGGTCGGCCGCGCCCTCGCCGTCACCGTCCTCATCGGCCTCCCCCTCCTCACCCAGTCCGGCACCCTCGGCCCCACCGCCGAGGACAACGTCGGCATGGACACCGTCACCGACGCACTCCTCGCCGCCATCCTCGCCGCCATCATCTGGACCGGCGCCGGAAACAGCCTCCGCGTCGCCCGCCTGCGCGAACACCTCCCCGAACTCCGCGCCCGCACCCTCACCCGGCGCGCCGTCCCCGTCCAGACCGACACCCCCCTCTCCGAAGCCCTCCGCCGCGCCAACGCCGCAGGCGCCCGCGCCCTCGTCGTCGTCGACACCGACGGCAACCCCCTCGCCCTCGTCCGCGAAGCAGCCATCGTCGGCGTACCCCAGCACCGCCGCCCCTGGGTCGACGCAGGCAGCCTCGCCCAGGACCTCACCGACGGCATGCGCGTCTCCGCCGAACTCGCCGGGGAAGACCTCCTCGAAGCCCTCCGCGCCCACCCCGCCACCGAATACCTCGTCCTCGAGGAGACCGGCGAGATCTACGGCGTCCTCTCCGCCGCCGACGTCGAACGCGCCTTCGTCAAAGCCATGGCCCGCCCCAGCTGACCCCCACCCCCACCCCCCGGTCCCCGCACTGGTCCGCCCGCCCCCCGAACGCCGGTAGGCTGGGCACATGTCCGAACCGACCGGTGCCGCCCGCAGGCGCGGGCCCTTCAAGGTCGGGGACCAGGTACAGCTGACCGACCCCAAGGGCCGCCACTACACGTTCACGCTCGAAGCCGGGAAGAACTTCCACACCCACAAGGGCTCCTTCCCGCACGACGAACTGATCGGCCATCCCGAGGGCAGCGTTGTCCGCACCACCGGCAACGTCGCCTACCTCGCGCTGCGCCCCCTGCTCCCCGACTACGTCCTGTCCATGCCCCGCGGGGCCGCCGTCGTCTACCCCAAGGACGCCGGACAGATCCTCGCCTTCGCCGACATCTTCCCCGGCGCACGCGTCGTCGAAGCCGGCGTCGGCTCCGGATCGCTCAGCAGCTTCCTGCTGCGCGCCATCGGCGACCAGGGCATGCTGCACAGCTACGAGCGCCGCGCCGACTTCGCCGAGATCGCCCGGCAGAACGTGGAACGCTACTTCGGCGACCCCCACCCCGCCTGGCAGCTCACCGTCGGCGACCTCCAGGACAACCTCAGCGACACCGACGTCGACCGCGTCATCCTCGACATGCTCGCCCCCTGGGAATGCCTCGAGGCCGTCTCCAAGGCACTCGTCCCCGGCGGCATCCTGTGCTGCTACGTCGCCACCACCACCCAGCTCGCCCGGACCGTCGAGTCCATCCGCGAGATCGGCTCCTTCAACGAGCCCACCGCCTGGGAGACGATGATCCGCAACTGGCACATCGAAGGACTCGCCGTCCGCCCCGACCACCGCATGATCGGCCACACCGGCTTCCTGCTCACCGCCCGCCGCCTCGCCGACGGCGTCGAACCGCCCATGCGCCGGCGCCGCCCCGCCAAGGGCGCCTACGGCGAGGACTACGCCGGCCCCAACGCCGACGGCGGCACCGCCCGCTGACCCCGGCGCCCGCCCCCGTCCAACACACGGTCGGCCCGGCGGAGTTCCCCAGGACCGAACGGGAACTCCGCCGGCCGCACGGCCCCTTGACCGCACGCCAGAAACACCCCGCGCACCACCCCGAACACCCCTGAGGCAGCCGCCCACCGGCTCAGGGACCGCCCCGCCCCCGCTCACGGCACCGGCGGGCCCGGTGACATGGGCGACACCGCGAAATCAAGTCGCCGAACGCCGCCCCCGGCTGTTCCCCCGCCCCGTGGCCTGTGGCACGATGCTGGCCACCCCCCCTCGCCCCCACCGGCACACCCCTCGCAGGAGACACTCCTCGTGCAGCACCCCGCGGTCCCGGAACTCGCACACACCACCACCCAGCCCATCCACTGGGTCGCGACCGCCACCGCCATCGCCGGTGTCATCGCCCTCTCCGCCGTCCTGCAGCCAGGACCCGCGACCGCCGCACAGAAGACGGCCGGCACCCGGCCCCAGTCCGCGCACGCCCCGGCAGCCCCGCCCGGCACCACCGGCGTGCACTGGCCCCTCGACTGCGGCCCCGTCAAGACCCTCGTCGCCAAGAAGGCCACCGGCGACCTCGACGGCGACGGCGCCCCCGAGACCGTGGCCGTCGTCCACTGCGACTCCGCCATGGGCACCCCGCCGGACGCCGTCTACGTCCTCACCCGCACCGCCGCCCGCACCACCCGCGTCGTCGCCACCCTCGTCGACCCCAAGGACCGGCTCACCGTCACCGACTTCGCCGTCCGCTCCGGCGCCGTCACCGCCACCCTCCTCGGCTACTCCACCTCCGACGTGCCCAGTTGCTGCCCCGACCTCAAGACCCCCGCCAAGTGGCAGTGGAAGGACGGCGCGTTCATACGCTCGACACCCGGCCGGGCCCGGACCGTCTGACCCGCGCCCGGCGCCCGGAGCCCGCCGGTGTGACCAAACAGACAGTGATCACGATACGTCCCCGGACGATCACTCCGCGTCGGGACCGAACATCTCCACCCTGTCCGAAACCCGCCGCACATGGATGCACTCGCCCGGACACTCCCGCGCCGAGTCCACCACCTCTTCCCGCAGCGCCGACGGCACCGGCGCCACCGCACCGGGCGCCTGCAGCAGCTCGTCCCCGGCGCCCCTCACATACGCCAGACCGTCGATGTCCAGCTCGAACACCTCCGGGGCGTACTGCGCGCAGATCCCGTCCCCGGTGCACAGATCCTGGTCGATCCACACCTCCAGAGCCGTACCGCCGAGCCCGGAATCCTTTCCCACGCCACACTCCCCTGACATTTCCTTGCCGGGCCGCACCGGGAATCAGGCCAGCTCCGACGGGTGTTGAACACTTTGACCCTACCTTCGCCCGCTTCCCCCTCACGTTCAGTGGGTATTCCCCTCGCACGAGGGAGAGCGCAAGGGTGAAGATCGGACGATCCCCGACAGTCTTTGTGATCTAGGGGTTTCAATCGACACCCACCCAGGTAGGGTCTGGAAGCGTCCAGCTCCCATTCGGAGGAGGTGAGGACCGTGGCAGTCCACGACGACGACATGAACCGCGGCATCCGCCCGGGACGAGGGTCCGAAGACCCGTCCGGGCAGATTGCCTATCTCGAGCAGGAGATCGCCGTCCTGCGCCGCAAGCTCGCCGACTCTCCGCGACACACGAGAATTCTCGAAGAGCGGATCGTCGAGCTGCAGACCAACCTGGCCGGCGTGTCCGCCCAGAACGAGCGACTCGCCGGCACGCTCCGCGAAGCGCGCGACCAGATCGTCGCCCTGAAGGAAGAGGTCGACCGGCTCGCCCAGCCGCCTGCCGGCTTCGGCGTCTTCCTCGAAGGCAACGACGACGGCACCGCCGACATCTTCACCGGCGGCCGCAAGCTCCGCGTGAACGTCAGCCCGAGCGTCGACCTCGACGGCCTCAGGCGCGGCCAGGAGCTCATGCTCAACGAGGCACTCAACGTGGTCGAGGCCATGGAGTACGAGCGCGTCGGCGACATCGTCACCCTCAAGGAGATCCTCGAGGACGGCGAGCGGGCCCTCGTGATCGGGCACACCGACGAGGAACGGGTGGTGCGGCTCGCCGAGCCGCTGCTGGACGTCACCATCCGCGCCGGCGACGCCCTGCTGCTCGAACCCCGCTCCGGCTACGTCTACGAGGTCGTCCCCAAGAGCGAGGTCGAGGAACTCGTCCTCGAGGAAGTCCCCGACATCGGCTACGAGCAGATCGGCGGCCTCGGCAACCAGATCGAGGCCATCCGCGACGCCGTCGAGCTCCCGTACCTCTACCCGGACCTGTTCAAGGAGCACGAACTGCGCCCGCCCAAGGGCGTCCTGCTCTACGGACCCCCCGGATGCGGCAAGACGCTCATCGCCAAGGCCGTCGCCAACTCGCTGGCCAAGAAGGTCGCCGAGGTCACCGGCCAGGCCGCCGGCAAGAGCTTCTTCCTCAACATCAAGGGCCCCGAGCTCCTGAACAAGTACGTCGGCGAGACCGAGCGCCAGATCCGGCTCGTCTTCCAGCGGGCCCGGGAGAAGGCCAGCGAGGGAACCCCCGTCATCGTCTTCTTCGACGAGATGGAATCCCTCTTCCGCACCCGAGGCTCCGGCGTCAGCTCGGACGTGGAGAACACCATCGTCCCCCAGCTCCTCGCCGAGATCGACGGCGTGGAGGGCCTGGAGAACGTGGTCGTCATCGGCGCCTCCAACCGCGAGGACATGATCGACCCCGCCATCCTGCGCCCCGGCCGGCTCGACGTGAAGATCAAGATCGAGCGCCCCGACGCCGAGGCCGCCAAGGACATCTTCGGCAAGTACCTCACCGAGCGCCTCCCGCTGCACTCCGACGACGTCGGCGAGCACGGCGGCAGCAAGGCCACCACCGTCCAGAGCATGATCCAGACGGCCGTGGAACACATGTACGCCGAATCCGAGGAGAACCGCTTCCTGGAAGTCACCTACGCCAACGGGGACAAGGAAGTCCTCTACTTCAAGGACTTCAACTCCGGCGCCATGATCGAGAACATCGTCGGCCGCGCCAAGAAGATGGCGATCAAGGACTTCCTCGACCACCGCCAGAAGGGCCTCCGCGTCTCCCACCTCCTCCAGGCCTGCGTGGACGAGTTCAAGGAGAACGAGGACCTGCCCAACACCACCAACCCGGACGACTGGGCCCGCATCTCCGGAAAGAAGGGCGAACGGATCGTCTACATCCGCACCCTCATCACCGGAAAGCAGGGCTCCGACACCGGACGCTCCATCGACACGGTGGCGAACACCGGGCAGTACCTGTAAGAACGAAGGGCGGCTGCGGGTGCCCCCACCGGGCACCCGCAGCCCGCTGCTTTTCCGGGCCCCCCGGAACAGGACCCGGGCAGGCTGGAGCAAGGCAATGACGCAAATGATCTCCCCACCGGGCCGACGGCGTTCTAGGCTCGTCGGTACCGCCGAGTCGCACCGTGCGGGGACGGGCACCGCACACGCACCGGAGCGCCGGCGGGACGAGAGCGCCGCCCACGACCGAGGGCGCCGCCGGGCAAGGAGGGCCGCATGACCGTACGGCGAGTGATGGGCATCGAGACCGAGTACGGCATCTCCGTACCCGGCCACCCCAACGCCAATGCCATGCTCACCTCATCCCAGATCGTCAACGCCTACGCGGCGGCGATGCACCGGGCCCGCCGGGCCCGCTGGGACTTCGAGGAGGAGAACCCCCTGCGGGACGCCCGAGGCTTCGACCTCGCCCGCGAGACGGCCGACTCCAGCCAGCTCACCGACGAGGACATCGGCCTCGCCAACGTCATCCTCACCAACGGCGCCCGCCTCTACGTCGACCACGCCCACCCCGAGTACAGCGCCCCCGAGGTCACCAACCCCCGCGACGCCGTCCTGTGGGACAAGGCCGGCGAACGCATCATGGCCGAGGCCGCCGAACGCGCCGCCGCGCTCCCCGGCGCCCAGCCCATCCACCTCTACAAGAACAACACCGACAACAAGGGCGCCTCCTACGGCACGCACGAGAACTACCTGATGAAGCGGGAGACCGCCTTCTCCGACATCGTGCGCCACCTCACGCCCTTCTTCGTCTCCCGCCAGGTCGTCACCGGCGCCGGACGCGTCGGCATCGGCCAGGACGGCCACGAGCACGGCTTCCAGCTCAGCCAGCGCGCCGACTACTTCGAGGTCGAGGTCGGCCTGGAGACCACCCTCAAACGGCCCATCATCAACACCCGCGACGAACCCCACGCCGACGCGGAGAAGTACCGCCGCCTCCACGTGATCATCGGCGACGCCAACCTCTCCGAGATCTCCACCTACCTCAAGCTCGGCACCACCGCCCTCGTCCTCTCCATGATCGAGGACGGCTTCATCGCCGTGGACCTGGCCGTCGACCAGCCCGTCCGCACCCTCCACCAGGTCTCCCACGACCCCACCCTCAAGCGCCTCGTCACCCTCCGCAGCGGCCGCACCCTCACCGCCGTCCAGCTGCAGATGCAGTACTACGAACTGGCGCGCAAGTACGTCGAGGAGCGGTACGGCGCCGACGCCGACGACCAGACCAAGGACGTCCTGGCCCGCTGGGAGGACACCCTCAACCGGCTGGAGAACGACCCCATGAGCCTCGCCGGCGAACTCGACTGGGTCGCCAAGCGCGAGCTCATGGAGGGCTACCGCCGCCGCGACGGCCTCGGCTGGGACGCCGCCCGCCTCCAGCTCGTCGACCTCCAGTACGCCGACGTACGCGCCGACAAGGGCCTCTACAACCGGTTGGCCGCCCGCGGCCGCATCAAGCGCCTCCTCGACGAGACCGAGGTCGAGCGGGCCAGGACCACGCCCCCCGAGGACACCCGCGCCTACTTCCGCGGCCGCTGCCTGGAGCAGTACGCCGACGACGTCGCGGCCGCCTCCTGGGACTCCGTGATCTTCGACCTCCCGGGGCGCGACTCCCTCCAGCGCGTCCCAACCCTCGAACCGCTACGCGGAACGCGAAATCACGTCAAGGAACTCCTGGACCGCTGCCGCACCGCGGAAGACCTGGTCAGGGTGCTCTCCGGCGGCTGATCCGGCCCCGGGGCGGACGTACCGGGCGGGGTGGAAACCCTCCCGCCCGGGAATCATCGAGATGGTCCTCGTACGTTGGAGAAACTGCGGGACCTGTGTCAGACCCGGCTTGTAGGGTCTGATCACCACCGATCGGCAGGAAAGCCGACCTGCCGACCCATGTCGGGCGAAACGAGCGGGGTGAGCTTTATGGCTACCAAGGACACCGGCGGCGGACAGCAGAAGGCCACGCACACCAGCGAGGAGACCGAGGAGCAGACCCAGGACGCCCAGGCCTCGGGCGACCTCAAGGAACGCCACGAGAAGCTGAGCGACGACGTGGACTCGGTTCTTGACGAGATCGACGATGTCTTGGAGGAGAACGCAGAGGACTTCGTTCGCTCATTTGTTCAAAAGGGTGGACAGTAGTCACATCCATGAACAACGGGGGTTCGAAGCAGTGTTCGACGTGCCAGGAAGTGCTTCCGGTCAGCGCATTCGCCAGGAACAGGTCACGGCTTGACGGGCTGCAGACCAACTGTCGCGAATGCGCTGCCGAGTACTACCGACGTCGACAGAAGGCCAGAGGCAGAAGCGTCCGCGAGAAGATTGATGTGCCTGAGGGGCACAAGCTCTGCCGGTCGTGCGGAGAGGTCAAGCCCTGGAGCGAGTGGCACCGCAACGCCACCGCCTCCGACGGCCTGTCGACCCGGTGCAAGGCGTGCCGGGCCGCCGAAGGGCGTGCCGGGCACCTCAAGCGGAGCTACGGCATGACCGAAGCCGAGCGTGACGAGCTCCTCGCTTCACAGAAGGGGCTCTGTGTGATCTGTCTGAAGGAGCCCGGCGTACATGTGGATCACTGCCACAAGACGGGTAGGGTCCGTGGCGTACTGTGCTTCAACTGCAATTCGGCCATCGGCAAGTTGAGTGACGATCCCGACATCGTGCGCCGGGCCGCAGCCTATCTGGAAGGAAACGTGTGGAAGCCAACACTCGTAGCACCGGGCGTCTACCAGCTGCCTTCCTGACGCCTGGGTCGTCCTCGTTCATGGACTTTCTCTCCGAGCACCAGCCGGAGCTGCTGCCCGGCAAGCGTCAGCTGCCCCCCGTCCAGGGGGTGATCGAGGCGCCGCACGGGACGACGATCGTGGCGGTGGCGTTCCCCGGCGGCGTGGTGCTCGCCGGTGACCGCCGGGCCACGATGGGCAACGTCATCGCGCAGCGGGACATCGAGAAGGTGTTCCCGGCGGACGAGTACTCGGCGGTCGGCATCGCCGGCACCGCGGGCCTGGCCGTCGAGATGGTGAAGCTGTTCCAGCTGGAGCTGGAGCACTTCGAGAAGGTCGAGGGCGCGCAGCTCTCGCTGGAGGGCAAGGCGAACCGTCTCTCGACGATGATCCGGTCGAACCTGGGCATGGCGATGCAGGGCCTGGCGGTCGTGCCGCTGTTCGCGGGGTTCGACGTGGACCGGGGCAAGGGGCGGATCTTCTCGTACGACGTGACGGGCGGCCGGTCCGAGGAGCACGGGTACGCGGCGACGGGTTCGGGTTCGATCTTCGCGCGGGGCGCGATGAAGAAGCTGTTCCGTCCGGACCTGTCGGAGGAGCAGGCGACCACACTGGTGGTGCAGGCGTTGTACGACGCGGCGGACGACGACTCGGCGACGGGTGGTCCCGATGTGGCGCGCCGGATCTACCCGATCATCACGGTGATCACCGACGACGGTTTCCGGCGGCTGACGGAGGACGAGACGTCGGAGATCGCGCGTGCGGTGCTGGCGCGGCGTCTGGAGGAGCCGGACGGTCCGCGGGCGGCGCTGCTGTAGTGCGGGGCCGGGTCTTTTCAGGGTGATCGCAGTGACTTCGACAGGAAGGGACGGTTGACCGGTGTCGACGCCGTTCTATGTATCGCCTCAGCAGGCCATGGCGGACCGTGCGGAGTACGCCCGGAAGGGCATTGCGCGTGGTCGCAGTCTGGTGGTGCTGCAGTTCGCCGACGGCATCGTGTTCGTCGGTGAGAATCCGTCCCGTGCGTTGCACAAGTTCAGTGAGATCTACGACCGGATCGGTTTCGCGGCGGCCGGTAAGTACAACGAGTACGAGAATCTGCGGATCGGTGGTGTGCGGTATGCCGATCTGCGGGGTTACACCTATGACCGTGACGATGTGACGGCGCGGGGTCTGGCGAACGTGTACGCGCAGACGCTGGGCACGATCTTCTCCTCGGCGGCGGAGAAGCCGTACGAGGTGGAGCTGGTCGTGGCGGAGGTGGGGGAGACCCCGGAGGGGGATCAGATCTACCGGTTGCCGCATGACGGGTCGATCGTGGACGAGCACGGTTCGGTCGCGGTGGGTGGTAACGCCGAGCAGATCAGTACGTATCTGGATCAGCGGCACCGGGACGGGATGACGCTGGCGGAGGCGCTGCGGCTGGCGGTGCAGGCGTTGTCGCGGGACACGAACGGGACGCAGCGGGAGATTCCGGCGGAGCGTCTCGAGGTGGCGGTGCTGGACCGGACGCGTCCGCAGAAGCGGAAGTTCCGGCGGATCGTGGGTCCGCAGCTGGCGCGGCTGCTGGAGGCGGGCGGCGGGGAGCCGGCCGTCGAGGCGGAGGGTTCCGAGGAGTCCGGTGGTCCGGACGGCTCGGGGGGTTCCGAGGAGAAGTAGCGCCCCTGGTGTGGCGCCTGGTGTCGCCCTGTGCCCCGGTCGGTGGGTCGGCCGGGGCACAGGCGTGTCCGGGGCGGGGTGTGGCTTCACCGAGGGCTTCAGGGGGTTTCAGGGGGCCTGTGGGGGTGCTGTGGAGCCTCGTACGACGAGGTGGACGGGGATGTCTCCGGCGTCGGGTTCGCGGCCGTCCAGGACGGCGAGGAGGGCGTGCATGCCCCGTGCGCCGAAGAGTTCGGCGTCGAGGTGGACGGTGGTGAGTTCGGGGTCGATGGCGGTGGCGAGGGCGAGGTCGTCGAGGCCGGTGACGGAGAGGTCGTCGGGGATGCGCAGGCCGAGGCGGCGGGCGGCTTTGTAGGCGCCGGCGGCGAGTTGGTCGTCGTCGCAGACGACGGCGGTGGGGCGGGTGGTGCCGGGGGCGGTGGTGAGGGCGGTCTCGGTGGCGGTGCGGGCGGCGTCGATGGTGAGGGCGGCGCGGGCGGTGCGGAGGGTGGTGCCGGGGACGGTGGTGAGGCGGTGGGTGAGTTCCCGGGCGCGGACGTCGAAGGTCCAGGAGGGGATGTCGGCGGCGAGGTGGAGGAAGTGGCGGTGGCCGAGGCCGAGGAGGTGTTCGGCGATCTGGCGGGTACCGTCGGCGATGTCGAGGTTGACGGTGGTGGTGCCGGGGCCGGCGGTGGGGTCGCTGTCGAGCATGACGAGGGGGAGCCGGTCGTCGTGGAGGGCGGTGAGGGCGTCGGCGGCCATGGAGGAGGCGATGACGCCGTCGAGGGCGGCGCGGGCGGAGGCGAAGGGGTTGCGGGCGGGGCCGATGCCTTGGGGGGAGGGGTAGAGGACGACGCCGAAGCCGTGGTCGGCGGCGACGCGGGCGGCGCCGGTGTAGACGCCGGCGAAGAATTCGGTGGTGAGGGCGGGGACGACGAGGAGGACGGTGCGGGTGTGGCCGAGGCGGAGGTTGCGGGCGGCGAGGTTGGGGCGGTAGCCGAGTTGCCGTGCGGCGTCGCGGACGCGCTGGGCGGTGGGTTCGGAGACGCGGCCGTGCCATTTGTCGCCGAGGACGAGGGAGACGGCGGCCTGGGAGACGCCTGCGGCCTGGGCGACGTCGCGGCTGGTCGGGTGCGTGGTCGGGCGTGCCACCGGTGGTCCGCTCTGTCGTCCGGACGGGGGAACAGCGTTCATGCTACGTATGGCAAGGTGGGTTATACGTAAAACTTGAGGCGTCCGTCCCGGGCGTCGCCGACGTGGGAGGGGCGGACGATGGCCGCGGGTTATGTGGAGATCCTCAGGGCGCGTCATGCCGTGCGGCTGCTGGCCGGGACGCTGGCGGGGCGGTTGCCGAACGCGGTGGCGGCGCTCGCGATCGTGCTGTTCGTGCGGGCCGAGGGCGGTACGTACGGTCTGGCGGGGGCGCTGGCCGCGGTGTACGGGGTGTCGAACGCGGTGGGTCAGCCGGTGCTGGGGCGTCTGGTGGATCTGTACGGCCAGCCGCGGGTGCAGTTGCCGGCGGCGCTGGTGTCGGCGCTGGCGACGGTGGTGCTGGCGTGGTCGGGGGTCGGGGTGCTGCCGTTGGCGTACGCGGCGACGGTGGTGGCGGGGGTGGCGGCGCCGCCGCTGGAGGGCGGTCTGCGGGCGTTGTGGCCGGACGTGCTGGGTGACGGGGAGGACGTGCGGACGGCGTACGCGCTGGACGCGGTGGCGCAGGAGGTCCTGTTCACGGTGGGGCCGCTGCTGGTGACGCTGTGCGCGTCGGTGTGGTCGGCGCGGGCGGCGCTGGTGGTGCTGAGTGCGGTGGGGGTGCTGGGCGCGCTGTCGGTGGTGGTGTCGCCGCCGTCGCGGGCGTGGCGTTCGGCGCCGCGTGAGGCGCACTGGCTGGGTGCGCTGCGTTCGCGGGGGCTGCTGGTGCTGCTGGGGGCGTTCCTGTGCGTGGGGGTGGCGCTGGGGGCGATCACGGTGGCGGCGCTGTCGTACGCGGACGGGCACGGTGGTGACGCGGTGTACGGGTGGCTGATGGCCGCGGTGGGGCTCGGTGCGCTGGTGGGCGGTACGGCGTACGGGGCGCGGCGGTGGGCGGGGGCGCCGGAGCGGCGGTTGCGGGTGCTGGTGGGGTTGCTGGCGGTGTGTTACGTGCCGTTGGCGCTGGTGCCGGGTCCGGTGGCGATGACGGTGCTGGCGGGGGTGGCGGGGGTGTTCCTGGCGCCGTCGATCGCGTGTGCGTTCGTGCTGGTGGACGGGCATGCTCCGGCGGGGACGGTGACGGAGGCGTTCTCGTGGCTGGTGACGACGTTCACGGTGGGTGCGTCGGTGGGGACGGGTCTTGCGGGGCCGGTGGTGGAGGCGGGCGGGGCGGGGTGGGGGTTCGCGGTGCCGGGTGGGGCGGGGGCGGTGGCGTTGCTGGTTCTGGTGGCCGGTGGGAGGGTCCTGGCTGTTCCCGGTGGGGGTGGGGTGGTTGCGGGTTCACCGGAAAATGATCCAAATCGTGCGGCCGAACCCCGTTTCAGGTCGGTGGATCGGGCGTAATGTTCAGGCATGGACCGCCGCATTTTCGGGCTGGAGAACGAGTACGGCGTCACGTGTACGTTCAGGGGACAGCGTCGGCTGTCGCCTGACGAAGTGGCTCGGTACCTCTTCCGCCGTGTCGTGTCATGGGGTCGGAGCAGCAATGTCTTTCTGAGGAACGGGGCCCGGCTGTATCTGGACGTGGGGTCACATCCGGAATACGCGACACCCGAATGTGACAATGTGACCGAACTGGTCACGCACGACAAGGCCGGGGAGCGCATTCTCGAAGGGCTTCTGGTGGACGCGGAGCGACGCCTGCACGAGGAAGGAATCGCGGGCGACGTCTACCTCTTCAAGAACAACACGGACTCGGCGGGCAACTCGTACGGTTGCCACGAGAACTATCTGGTGGCGCGGCACGGGGAGTTCTCCCGGCTCGCGGACATCCTGATCCCGTTCCTGGTGACGAGGCAGCTGCTCTGCGGTGCGGGGAAGGTGCTGCAGACGCCGCGTGGTGCGGTGTACTGCGTGAGTCAGCGGGCGGAGCACATCTGGGAGGGTGTGTCGTCGGCGACGACGCGTTCGCGGCCGATCATCAACACGCGGGACGAGCCGCACGCGGACGCGGAGCGGTACCGCCGGCTGCATGTGATCGTGGGCGACTCGAACATGTCCGAGACGACGATGCTGCTGAAGGTCGGTGCGACCGATCTGGTGCTGCGCATGATCGAGGCGGGCACGGTGATGCGGGATCTGACGCTGGAGAACCCGATCCGGGCGATCCGTGAGGTCAGTCATGACATCACGGGCCGGCGCAAGGTGCGGCTGGCGAGCGGCCGGGAGGCGTCGGCGCTGGAGGTGCAGCGGGAGTACTACGAGAAGGCCGTGGACTTCTGTGAGCGCCGGGGGATCCGGACGGGGACGGTGGAGCAGGTCCTGGAGCTGTGGGGCCGGACGCTGGACGCGATCGAGTCGGAGGACCTGGACCGGATCGGTACCGAGATCGACTGGGTGATGAAGTACCAGCTGATCGAGCGGTACCGGGAGAAGCACAACATGACGATGTCGCATCCGCGGGTGGCGCAGATAGACCTCGCGTATCACGACATCCACCGGCGCCGGGGTCTGTACTACCTGCTGGAGCGCAAGGGGCAGGCGGCGCGGATCTGCGACGATCTGAAGATCTTCGAGGGGAAGTCGGTTCCGCCGCAGACGACGCGGGCGCGGCTGCGGGGTGATTTCATCCGGCGGGCGCAGGAGCAGCGGCGGGACTTCACGGTGGACTGGGTGCATCTGAAGCTGAACGACCAGGCGCAGCGGACGGTGCTGTGCAAGGACCCGTTCCGTTCGGTGGACGACCGGGTGGAGAAGCTGATCGCCGGTATGTGAGGGGTTGCGTGGGCGGTGACGCCGGAGCGCAACGCGGGCGTCGTACCTTTCCGGTGCGGCGCCCTTCTCACGCCGTAGAGTTGCGCGCGTTCCATTCACAGGATCGACCGACGATGAGGCCTGACCGTGCGCCGACGCTCTCTTCTGCTTGCCGCTGTTCCCGCTGGACTGGTCGCTGTCGCCGGGTGCGGCGGTGGCAAGTCCGCTTCGAGCAAGGAGAGTGCGAGTGCGTCGCCGTCGGCTGCGGCGACGTCGGCGGCGCCGCCTCCGAAGATCGTGGCGGGTCCGTTGCCGGCGATCACGGCCGGGGTGAAGTTCGACGAGAAGCCGACGGTGGCGAAGGGGCCGGGGGAGCCGTCGAAGCAGCTGGCGGTGAAGACGGTGATCGCGGGGGGTGGCCGGATCATCGCGGAGAACGACTATGTGCAGGTGAATTATCTGGGGCAGGTGTGGGACACCGCGAAGGTGTTCGACAATTCGTACGACCGTAAGACCGCGCTGGTGATCCAGTTGGCGCAGGGCAGCATCATCGACGGCTGGCGGTATGCGCTGACGGGGAAGAAGGTGGGCAGCCGGGTGGAGTTCTCGGTGCCGCCGACCTGGGGTTATGGCACGTCGGGGAACTCGCAGGCGGGGATCAAGGGCACCGACACGCTGGTGTTCGTGGCGGATGTGCAGGCGGCGTTCGACGCGAAGAGCTCGGCGCAGGGCAAGAAGGTCCCGCAGACGGACGCGAAGCTGCCGGTGGTCGGTACGAACACGGACGGCAAGGCGCCGGAGATCAAGGTGCCGAAGACGGCGGCGCCGAAGGGGCTGGTGTCGGAGTACGTCCTCGAGGGCGACGGGCCGGTGCTGAAGGAGACCAGCACGGTGCTGGTGCAGTACCAGGGCGTGCTGTGGGAGAACGGCAAGCTGTTCGACTCCTCGTACGAGCGGGGTGCGCTGACGTCGTTCTCGTTGCAGCAGGTGGTGAAGGGGTGGGCGCAGGGTCTCGCGGGCAAGAAGGTGGGCAGCCGGGTGCTGGTGGTGGTGCCGCCGAGCCTGGGCTACGGCAACAACCCGCCGTCGGGCAGCGGGATCAAGAAGGACTCGGTGCTGGTGTTCTCGGTGGACATCCTGGCGGCGATGTGAGGTCCGGTGGACGGCCGGGTGATGTAAGACTGGTCCCTGTTGCCTTTCCGTGGACAAGCAGGAGCTGAAAGACGTGAACATCGAGAAGCCCGAGATCGACTTCCCCGGCGGTCAGCCCCCGGCGGACCTCGAGATCAAGGACATCTGGGAGGGCGACGGTCCGGTGGCCCAGGCGGGTCAGACGGTCACCGTGCACTACGTGGGTGTCGCCTTCAGCACGGGTGAGGAGTTCGACGCCAGCTGGAACCGTGGCACGCCGTTCCGTTTCCCGCTGGGCGGGGGCCGGGTCATCAAGGGCTGGGACCAGGGTGTGGAGGGCATGAAGGTCGGCGGCCGTCGTCAGCTGACCATTCCGGCGCACCTCGCCTACGGCAACCAGAGCCCGACGCCGGCGATCCAGCCGGGGGAGACCCTGATCTTCGTGGTCGACCTGCTGGGCGTCTGAGCAGCTGGGCGTCTGAGCATCACAGGACCGGGCCCCTGAGGGGGTCTTGCGGGGCCCGTGCCCGTCGGGGCGCGGGCCCTCCGCTTTCGCCGGGGCGCGGGGGAGAGGTACGGTCGTCGCTCGTAAGCACCATAGGGAAGGCGAAGGGCGTCGATGGCCATTGCCAAGGCCGAGCGGCTGATGAACCTGGCGCTGTGTCTGCTGGGGACGAGGCGGCCGCTCAGCAAGCGTGAGCTGCGTGAGTCCATCGAGGCCTATATGGAGGCGTTCGGGCCGGACCGGGGCGGCAGCGGGTCCGACGACTCGTTCAACCGGATGTTCGAGCGCGACAAGGACGATCTGCGCGAGTTGGGCCTGGTCATCGAGACCGTGGAGAACCTGGACGGGGACGTCGGCTATCTGGCCCGCCGTGACAGCAACCGGCTGCCGCCGATCACCCTGGACGCCGAGGAGGCCGCGGCGCTGGGTCTTGCCGCGAAGGTGTGGCAGCAGGCCCGGCTGGCCGGTGCGGCGAGCGGCGCGCTGCAGAAGCTGCGCGCGGCGGGGCTGCCCGAGGACGTCGACCCGTACGGGGCGCACGGTGCGCTGGAGCCGCGGATCCCGGTGCACGAGGCGGCGTTCGAGCCGCTGATGCTGGCCTGCCGTGACCGGCGTCCGGTCGTCTTCGACTACCGGAAGGCGAACGCGGCGGAGCCCGAGGCGCGGCATGTCGAGCCGTGGGCGCTGGAGTGCTGGCGCGGCCACTGGTATCTGGCGGGCTGGGACCGGGACCGGGGTGCGGAGCGGGTGTTCCGGCTGTCGCGGATCACGGGCAAGGCGCGTTCGCGGGCGGCCCGTTTCACCGTGCCGGTGCCCGATGTCGTCACGGTCCGTGAGACGGTGGCGCGGTGGGCCGGGGAGATCACCGACCGCAGCGCGCGGATCCGGCTGCGCGGGGGCGCCGGCTACCCCCTTCGGGCGAAAGCCACCGCTGTGCGGGAACTGGGCGACGGGTGGGACGAGTTGGATGTTCCGTACGGGCACGGTCTGGACGCGTGGCTGGTGGAGTTCGGTCCGGACGTGGTCGTGATGGAGCCCGCTGAGCTGCGGGCGGACGTGGTGGACCGGCTGCGCGCGGTGGCCGGGGGCTGAGGGGGAGCGGACAGGACTGTGGCAGGCAAACCGGTCAGGGCGGCGAACGCCATCGACCAGACCCGGCGGATGCTGTCGTTGGTGACCTATCTGCGGGAGCGTCCGGGGGCCCGGATCGAGGACGTGGCGCGCGCCTTCGGGATCACCGAGGACGAGCTGGTCGGCGATCTGGATGTGCTGCCGATGTGCGGCACCAGTTTCCGCGGCGGCGATCTGCTCGACATCGACACCGACGGTGAGCGGATCTGGTGGCACAATCCGTCGGCGCTGGAGGCGGAGGCGGCGGAGCCGCTGAGGATGGCCGCCGACGAGGCGACGGCGCTGCTGGTGGCCGCGCGTGCGGTGGCGACGCTGCCGGGGCTGCGGGAGAGCGACCGGCAGGCGCTGCTGCGCGCCACCGCGAAGGTGGAGACGGCGGCGGGCGAGGCGGCCGGGGCGAGTTCCCGTCTCTCGGTGACGTTCGAGTCGGAGGGCGGGGTGTTCGCCGACGTCGACCGGGCGATCTCGGAGCGCCGCCGGCTGTGGATCCGCTACTACTCCCCGGCCCGTGACGAGGTGACCGAGCGGGAGATCGATCCGATCCGTCTGGTCAGTGTCGGGCACACCTATGTCGAGGGGTGGTGCTACCGCTCGGAGGCGCGCCGTACGTTCCGGCTGGACCGGGTCGCGGAGATCCGGGTGCTGGACGAGCCGTCGGCGCCGCCGGAGATCGAGCTGCGGGATCTGTCGCAGGCGCTGGTGCAGCCGGCCGCGGAGGATCCGGAGGTCGTCGTCGAGGTGGGGCCCGGGGGCCGCTGGGTCGCGGAGTACTACCCGCACGACAGCGCGGACGAGCGTGCCGACGGCGGGCTGCGCATCACGCTGCGCACTCCCGATCCGGCGTCGCTGAGACGTCTGGCGCTGCGGCTGGGCCGTGACGGGCGGATCGTGTCCCCGCCGGAGCTGGCCGCCAGCGCCCGGGACGCGGCCCGAGCGGCGCTCGCCGCCTATGACGAGGCCGCGGCTGACGGGAGCGCGGCGGACGGCGCGGCCGACGGCAGGCTGTCCGACAGGCAGGAGCAGGGGCTGTGAGCGAGTCGGCGACGTCCGGTGTGCCGCGTGCCGCCGGTGCGACGGGTGTGACGGATGTGTCCGGGGCGGCCGGGGCGACCGGGGCGCGCAGGATGTCGGTGGCGGCGGCGTTCGCCGGGATGAGAGCCGCCTCGCCGGTGGTGTTCCGGGCGGGCTGCCCGGACTGCCGCGGCCGTTTCGAACTCGGCGCGAGCGCCCTGCTGCTGGCCGTGGGCGCCACCAGCCGCACCACGTTCTACTCCTTCACCTGCCCCGAGTGCGGCGCCGCTGTGCGCAAACCGGCGGGCGAGCGGATCGTCGAACTGCTCACCGGCGGCGGCGTCAGGACGCTGCGGCTGCACTCCACCGCGTAGGGCGGCCCGCGGGGAGGGCGGGCCGGACAGGCTAGGCTCGGGGACATGTTCTGGCCGATGTGCGCGGTGGCGCTGGGGTTCGCGGGGCTCGCCGTGCTGGGGGTTCTCGCCGTCCGGGTGTTCGTGGAGGCGCGGCGGCTGGGCCGTCAGGTGTCGGACTCCGCGCTCCGTATCAGCCGCGCCGCCGAGGACCTGGAGCGGGCCGCCGTGAGCACGGCGCGCAGCGCGGACTCCCTGTGACGCGACGGCCGGGTACGGCCGTCGCGTCCGGTGCCGGACGGGCCGCCCGCCGCCTCGCTCTGTCACCCGCCCCTCCGCGGCGGGTACGCTGCTGATCGTGGTGCGGAGATCGAGGCCCGTATCGCTGACCGGGAGTACGCACGGGGATTGCCTCACGTTTACCCCCGAGCGTTACGATCGCTGCCGACACGGCAGTCCTGCCTGTCCGATCGGTCGGACAGTCCCACCCCCCAGCCGCCTCGGTGAGAAGGTAAAGACTTATGTTCGGAAGGCTCGGAGCTCCCGAGATCATTCTCATCCTCGTCGTCATCATCCTGCTGTTCGGCGCGAAGAAGCTTCCGGACATGGCCCGCTCGCTCGGCAAGTCCGCGCGCATCCTCAAGAGCGAGGCCAAGGCGATGAAGGAAGAGGGCAACAGCAACGCCGCCGCGCCCGCCCCGGCGCCCGGCACCGGCGAGCAGCCCCCCGCGCAGCGCACCATCCAGGCGGCCCCCGGCGACGTGAGCAGCGCCCGCCCGGTCAACGAGCCGACGGACACCACCCAGCGCTGACGCAGGGCCGGAACCCCCCGGCCCGCCGCATGAGATGAGGACGTGGGTTGCTCAAGTCTGCCCGCAAAGAGGAGAAGGATCCCGAGGGGCGGATGCCCCTCGCGGATCACCTTCGTGAGCTCCGCAACCGGCTCGCGAAGGCCATGCTGGCCATCGTCGTCGTCACGGTCGTCACCGCCTTCTTCTACAACGACGTCATCAACTTCCTGACGAAGCCGATCCTCGACTCGGTCGGCTGCGGGAAGAGCTTCGAGGAACTGGCCCAGTCGACGGCCAAGTCGCAGCCGTGCGCCCGGATCACGATCAACGGCCTCCTCGCCCCCTTCACGCTGGCCCTCCAGGTCTCCCTGATGACCGGCGTGGTGTTCGCCTCCCCGGTCTGGCTCTACCAGCTGTGGGCGTTCGTCGCGCCGGGTCTGCACCGGCACGAGAAGAAGTACGCCTACGCGTTCGTCGGTTCCGGCGTCCCGCTGTTCCTCGGCGGCGCGTTCTTCGCGTACAAGGTGATGCCGACCACCGCGAAGGTGCTGATCGGTTTCACCCCGCACGGGGTCGACAACCTGCTGCCGCTGGACGACCTGTTGCAGCTCGTCACCCGCATGGTGATCGTCTTCGGTCTCTCCTTCGAGCTGCCGCTGCTGCTGGTGATGCTCAACCTCACCCATGTCCTCAGCGGCAAGCGGATGCTCGGCTGGTGGCGGGGCATGATCCTCGGCATCACGGTGTTCGCGGCCGTCGCCACCCCCAGCACGGACCCGTTGTCGATGCTGGCGCTCGCCGGGCCGATCTGGGTCCTGTACTTCGGCGCGTGCGGCTTCTCGGTGCTCAACGACCGCCGCAGGCGCCGCCGCGAGCTGTCGGGACCCGACGACGACGAGGCGTCCGAGCTGGATCTCACCCCCGAGGACATCGGCGGCGTCGAGACCGTCTCCGCGAGCCGCACGCTGCCGGAACAGACCGGCACCGACCGCGTCAACGGCTACGACGACGTCACCTGACCCGTCCCGCCGCGAGGTGCCCGTGTCCCGGCCGGGACACGGGCACCTGCCGTTCGCCCGGCCGTCCGTCCCGGGTTCCGGATAATGATCGTCCCGTTGTCGGTGGGGCCCGGTACGCTCGAAAGCACGATGACAGAGGACCTCTCCCCGGCCGAGCGGTACGCGGCAGCGCGCAGGCGTGCTGCCGAGCAGGCCACCGCACTCGCCTCCTTCCGCGAGATGTACGACTTCGGCCTCGACCCCTTCCAGACCGAGGCCTGCCGGGCACTGGAGGCGGGCAAGGGCGTACTGGTCGCCGCACCCACCGGCTCGGGCAAGACGATCGTGGGCGAGTTCGCCGTCCACCTCGCCCTGCTGCAGGGCAAGAAGTGCTTCTACACGACACCCATCAAGGCGCTGTCGAACCAGAAGTACGCCGACCTGTGCCGCCGTTACGGCACCTCCGAGGTCGGTCTCCTCACCGGCGACAACAGCGTCAACCCCGACGCCCCGGTGGTCGTCATGACCACCGAGGTCCTGCGGAACATGCTGTACGCGGGTTCCCGGACCCTGCTCGGCCTGGGCTATGTGGTCATGGACGAGGTGCACTACCTCTCCGACCGCTTCCGCGGAGCCGTGTGGGAGGAGGTGATCATCCACCTGCCCGAGTCGGTGACCCTGGTCTCCCTGTCGGCGACCGTGTCCAACGCCGAGGAGTTCGGCGACTGGCTCGACACCGTGCGCGGCGACACCCAGGTCATCGTCTCCGAGCACCGTCCCGTGCCGCTGTTCCAGCACGTGCTGGCCGGACGCCGGATGCACGACCTGTTCGAGGAGGGCGAGGGCAGCAAGAAGGCCGTCAACCCGGACCTGACGCGGCTGGCCCGTATGGAGGCGAGCCGTCCCTCGTTCCAGGACCGCAGACGCGGCCGGGCGATGCGGGAGGCCGACCGGGAGCGGGAGCGCCGCCAGCGGTCCCGGGTGTGGACGCCGAGCCGTCCCGAGGTCATCGAACGGCTGGACGCGGCGGGGCTGCTGCCCGCCATCACCTTCATCTTCAGCCGCGCCGGCTGTGAGTCCGCCGTCCAGCAGTGCCTGTACGCCGGGCTGCGTCTGAACGACGAGGAGGCCCGCGCCAGGGTCCGCTCCCTCGTCGAGGAGCGCACCGCGTCGATCCCCGCCGAGGACCTCCACGTCCTCGGTTACTACGAGTGGCTCGAGGGCCTGGAGCGCGGCATCGCCGCCCACCACGCGGGCATGCTGCCGACGTTCAAGGAGGTCGTCGAGGAACTCTTCGTGCGGGGCCTGGTCAAGGCGGTGTTCGCGACCGAGACCCTCGCCCTCGGCATCAACATGCCCGCCCGCTCCGTGGTGCTGGAGAAACTCGTCAAGTGGAACGGCGAGCAGCACGCCGACATCACCCCCGGCGAGTACACCCAGCTCACCGGCCGGGCCGGGCGCCGCGGCATCGACGTCGAGGGTCACGCCGTGGTGCTGTGGCAGCGCGGTTTCAGCCCCGAACACCTCGCCGGGCTCGCCGGTACCCGCACGTATCCGCTGCGCTCCAGCTTCAAGCCGTCGTACAACATGGCCGTGAACCTGGTCGAGCAGTTCGGCCGGCACCGCTCCCGGGAGCTGCTGGAGACGTCGTTCGCACAGTTCCAGGCGGACAAGTCCGTCGTCGGGATCTCCCGTCAGGTACAGCGCAACGAGGAGGGCCTGACCGGCTACAAGGCGTCCATGACCTGCCACCTCGGCGACTTCGACGAGTACGCCGCGCTGCGCCGCGAACTGAAGGACCGCGAGACCGAACTGGCCCGCCAGGGCGTCGCCCTGCGCCGCGCCGAGGCCGCCGTGGCCCTGGAGAAACTCAAACCGGGCGACGTCATCCACGTGCCCACCGGGAAGTACGCCGGGCTCGCCCTCGTGCTCGACCCCGGGCTGCCCGCGGGCCGCGCCGACGGCCACCGCGGCTTCGAGCACCACGACGGCCCCAGACCTCTCGTCCTGACCGCCGAACGCCAGGTCAAGCGGCTCGCGTCGATCGATTTCCCGGTGCCCGTCGAACCGCTGGAGCGGATGCGGATCCCGAAATCCTTCAACCCGCGCTCCCCGCAGTCCCGCCGCGACCTCGCGACCGCGCTGCGCACCAAGGCCGGGCACATCGAGCCGGACCGGCACCGCAAGCGGCGCTCGCAGGCCGCCGACGACCGGGAGATCGCCCGGCTGCGGTCCGCGATCCGCGCCCACCCCTGCCACGGCTGCCACGACCGTGAGGACCACGCCCGCTGGGCGGAGCGCTACCACCGGCTGCTGCGCGACACCTCCCAGCTGGAGCGGCGCATCGAGGGGCGCACCAACACCATCGCCCGCACCTTCGACCGGATCGTCGCGCTCCTCACCGAGCTCGACTATCTGCGCGGCAGCGAGGTCACCGAGCACGGCAGGCGCCTCGCCCGGCTGTACGGCGAACTCGACCTGCTCGCCAGCGAATGCCTGCGCGCCGGCGTGTGGGAGGGCCTGTCGCCCTCCGAACTCGCCGCGTGCGTCTCGGCGCTGGTGTACGAGTCCCGGGCCGGCGACGACGCGCTGGCGCCCAAGGTGCCGTCGGGCCGGGCGAAGGCGGCGCTCGGCGAGACGGTCCGCATCTGGGGGCGGCTCGACGCGCTGGAGGAGGAGTTCCGGATCACGCAGTCCGAGGGCGTCGGCCAGCGCGAACCGGACCTCGGCTTCGCGTGGGCCGCGTACATGTGGGCCGAGGGCAAGGGACTCGACGAGGTGCTGCGCGAGGCGGAGATGCCCGCGGGGGACTTCGTGCGCTGGTGCAAGCAGGTCATCGATGTGCTGGGGCAGATCTCGTCCGCGCCGGGCGGGGCACCGGTGGAGGGCTCCACGGTGGCGCGGGCCGCGCGGAAGGCGGTCGATCAGCTGCTGAGGGGGGTTGTGGCCTACTCGTCCGTGGGCTGAGCCGGCGGCGCCCGCCCCGGCGGTGCGGTCGCCGGGGTCCCGTGCTCATCCCCCCGCCGCCCACTCCTCGGGCCGGTCCCACGCCGGAAGCGACCGCCCGCTGCTGAAGCGGTGCGCCGTCCCCGTGACGGGGTCGGTGAACTCCAGCCGCCGCGCGAGGAGTTGCAGCGGGCGCCGGAAGTCGCCCGGGAGCCAGGGGCCGGTCACCACCGGGTAGAGGGGGTCGCCGAGGATGGGCACGCCCAGGGCGTTCATGTGCACCCGCAGCTGATGGGTCTGCCCGGTGGCGGGGACGAGCCGGTAGCGGGCGAGTCCGTCCGCCCGGTGCCCGGTGAGCTCGACGCGGCTGACCGCGTTGGGCTCGCCCTCGACCTCCCGGGCGGCGAGCACCCCGCGTTCCTTCACGATCCTGCTGCACACCGTGCGGGGCAGGGCGAGACGGGGGTCGTGGGGCGCGACGGCCTCGTACTCCTTGTGGACCCGCCGGTCCCGGAACAGGGCCTGGTAGGCGCCGCGTTCCCCGGGCCGCACGGTGAACAGCACGAGGCCCGCCGTCAGCCGGTCGAGCCGGTGCGCCGCGCCCAGCGCCGGGAGGTCCAGGTCCCGCCGCAGCCGGGCCAGCGCGGTCTCGGTGACATGACTGCCGCGCGGGACGGTGGCCAGGAAATGCGGCTTGTCCGCGACGACGATGTGCTCGTCGCGGTACACCACCTCGATCTCGAACGGCACCCGCGGCTCCGCGGCCCGCTCCCGGTGGAACCACACGTACATCCCGGGCACGAACGCGGCCTCCGGCGCCACCGGCCGCCCGTCGGCCCCGACGAAGAGACCCGCGTCCAGCATCCGCCCGACGACTCCGGCCCCGGCCCCCGAGAGGCGCTCGACCAGATGCTCGCCCACCGTGGCCCACGGCCCCCCGGCGGGCAGCCGGACCCGCACCGCGTCGATCCCGTCGCGCTGGGGGAGCGGTGAGGGCGGGATACGCGTCCTGCGACTCATCCGGGCAAGGGTAGGCGCTCGCGGCCGCGGCACCGGCGGCCACGCGCGGCCGCCTCGTGGCCGGTTCAGGCGGCCGGTGCCGCCGTCCCGGTCCCGGAACCCTCCTGCTCGGCCTCGACCCGCGCGTTCCACTCCCGCTTCGACGCCTGCCAGCCGTCCTCGTCGTGGCCCAGCCGCCAGTAGCCGGAGATCGACAGATCCTCCCGCGGCACCTGGAGCTCGACCCGCAGCAGCCGCCGCAGCTCCCGCACGAACCCGGCCTCGCCGTGCACGAAGGCCTGCAGCCGACCCGCCGGGAACTCCAGCGCCCGTACGGCCTCCACCAGCGCCTCGCCCACCGGCCGGTCCCCGCGGTGCAGCCAGACGACCTCCACGTCGGAGTCGAACTTCTGCTCCTCCTCAGGTCCGGAGACCTCCACGAAGGCGTGCGCCGTGGCACCGGCGGGCAGCGCCTCCAGCGAGCGGGCGATCGCCGGCAGGGCGCTCTCGTCACCGGCGAGCAGATGCCAGTCCGCGTCCGGGCCGGGGGCGTAGGCGCCGCCCGGACCCAGGAACCGTACGGTGTCCCCAGGGCGCGCCCGCACCGCCCAGGGCCCGGCCAGGCCCTCGTCGCCGTGGATCACGAAGTCCAGGGTCAGCTCGAGCTGCCCGGCGTCCCAGGCCCGCACGGTGTACGTCCGGGTCACCGGCCACTGCTCGCGCGGGAACCCGGCCCGGATGCGCTCCAGGTCGAACGGCTCCGGGTAGACCGCGCCGCCGGCCGGGAAGAGCAGCTTGACGTAGTGGTCGGTGCACGTGTCCGCCGCGAACCCGGCCAGACCCGGGCCGCCGAGCACCACCCGCTGCATGTGCGGTGACAGCCGTTCGGTACGGACGACCTGCGCGGAACGGGGCGTGCGCGGCTTCCGCGCCGGGCGCTCTGCCATGACGGCCTCCCAGAGATTCACTTGCTTAGGCTTACCTAAGCTAACATCCCTCTCTTTGTGCGGGACCAGCGCGGCGCCGTACGGCCCCCGCCGGGCGTGTCACGCGGCCAGCGTCGTCAGCAGGCGGTGCAGGGAGCCGCCCAGGCCCCAGCGGGCGGACAGGGCGTCCACGGCGGCGGGGTCGCGGGGGGTCCGGGGGAGCGCCGTGGCGACGTCGGGCAGGGGGACGTCGTCCGCCACCCGCACCACCTTCGGTGCCACCGCGACATAGGGCCGGGCCTCCGCCAGTCTCTTGCGCTGCGACGGTGTCAGCCTTGCCCCCGGGTCGTCGACCGCGGCCATGATGCCGGGCACGTCGCCGAACTCGGCGAGCAGCTTGGCGGCCGTCTTCTCACCGATGCCGGGCACACCGGGCAGACCGTCGCTCGGGTCGCCGCGCAGCAGCGCCAGGTCCGCGTACCCGCGTCCGCCGACGCCGTACTTCTCGCGCAGCACCGCCTCGTCGGTCAGCTGGAGCGTGCCGACGCCCTTGAGCGGGTACAGCACCCGCACCCCGCGCCCGTCGTCGACCAGCTGGTACAGATCGCGGTCGCCGGTGACGATGTCGACCGGGCCCTTCGCCCGTGCCGTGAACGTGCCGATCACGTCGTCGGCCTCGTACCCGGCGACGCCCACCCGGGCGATGCCGATCGAGTCGAGGACCGCCTCGATCACCGGGACCTGCGGCGCCAGGGTGTCCGGCACCTCCTCCTCGTCCGGGCCGGCCGGGTGCGCGACGGCGACCCGGTGCGCCTTGTAGGAGGGGATGAGCTCGACCCGCCACCGCGGGCGCCAGTCGGCGTCCATGCACGCCACCAGATCGCCCGGCCGGTGGTCCCTCACCAGCCGGTCGATGAACTCCAGCAGCCCGCGCACGGCGTTCACCGGCGTGCCGTCCGGGGCTCTCACGGACTCCGGGACGCCGAAGTAGGCGCGGAAATAGAGCGAGGCGGCGTCGAGCAGCATGAGTCGTCCGGTCACGCCTCGCATCATGCCGTACGGCACCGACAGCCACCCGGCGGGGAACCGTGCCGCGGGCGGACGCGGCGCCCGCGGTCACGTACCTGGTCATGTGTACGGGCAGGATCCGGCCAATCACCTAACGTGACCCTCTCGTGAGGGGTGCGGGGGCCGGCGGCGCGGATGCGACGGTGGCGGCCGGGGCCGGGAGCGTCACGGACCCGCTTGAGCATGTGACGGGCGGACGGTGATCGCACGGCGGCCGCAGGGCGGACGGGCGCCGCGCCGGTGGCCGTGGCCTCGGGCGCAGCGGGGGCGTGGCGGCGCACACGCCGTGGCGCGGGTGGCTCAGGGGGGCGTACGGCGTCGCTGTGCAGCGGGTTCGCGGACGAGGCAGAGTAGGTGCCGGGCGGTTGCGGGGCGCCGGGCGACTGGCGCGAACCGTGAGGGTCCCGGCCACGTCGCGTGACATCGATGTGACGGGCGCATGAAACGGTTTGCCGAACATGCGTAGGGTGCAGAGAACTGACCAGGAGCCCTGCGCGCCGGGCACGGCGCACGGGACCCGGACCACGGGCCGTGTACCGCGGACCGGCGAGCGGGCGACGACGAGCGAAGGAGGGAGCCGGAGCGATGGGCGACCACAAAGAACAGCGGCCCCTGCGGGTGGGCGCGGCCGTCCGGCGCCGGCGCCGGGCCCTGGAGCTCACCCTCGCCGTGGTGGCCGGGCGCAGCGGCCTGTCGGTCCCCTTCCTGAGCCAGATCGAGAACGACAAGGCGCGCCCCAGCCGCGGCAGCCTGGAGAAGGTCGCCGACGCGCTGCGCACCACCGCCGTCGAACTCCTCGCCGCCGCCGACCCGGCGTGCAGTGTGGACGTCGTACGGGCGGAGGCGGCGGAGCCGGTGTTCGAGCCGCGGGTGCGCTCCCTGGTGCGCGGCCATCATCAGCTGCACGCCTCCGAGTTCACCGGCGACCATGACGCGGGCCGCGAGTTCCAGCACCGCAACGACGAGCTGATGTACGTCGCGGACGGTGCCGTGGAGATCGAGGCGGAGGGCCGCGCCTACCGGCTCGGCCGCGGCGACACCCTCTATCTGACCGGCGGGGTACGGCACCGCTGGCGGGCCACGGTCCCGGACACCCGGGTGGTCGTCGTCGCCGTCGCGGAGCACATCGAGGCGGTCCAGGACCGCTCGCGCTGAACCGGCCGGCCCCGGGCCGTCGTGTCCGGGGCCCGCGCCGGCCGTGCCCGACGGCGTGCCTGCCCGCGGCGCGTCACGCGGTACCGCGCGCCGCCTCGACCAGGGCGTGCATGACACGCAGGTCGTCGGCCATCTCCGGGTGCCACTGCACGCCCAGCACCCAGCCTTCCGAGGACGGCAGCTCGACGGCCTCCACCGTGCCGTCCGCGGCGTGGGCGGAGGGGACCAGGCCCCGGCCGAGGCGGTCGACGGACTGGTGGTGGAACGTCGGTACCGACGCCTCCTCCGGGACCGTCCTCCCGTACAGGGTGTCCGGGACCGGCTTGACCGGGTGGCGGCCGAACACACCGGGCACCTCGGCGTGACCGTCGATGTGCTGGACGAGGGTGCCGCCCAGGGCGACGTTCAGCAGCTGCATGCCCCGGCAGATGCCGAGCAGCGGGAGGCGGGCGGCCAGCGCCGCCTCGATCAGCGCCCGCTCCCAGGCGTCCCTGGCGCGGTCCGGCGGGCCGGTGCGGGCGTCGGGCTCGGCGCCGTAGTGCACCGGTTCCACGTCCGGGCCGCCCGCGATCACCAGACCGTCCAGCCGCGCCACCGTCGCCGCGGCGTGCCCGGGAGCGTCCGGCGGGAGCATGGCGGCGAGCCCGCCCGCCCGCTGGACCAGCCGCGGATATCCCGCCGGGAGCAGCGCGGACTCCAGCTTCCACACGCCCCAGCGTGCCTCGGCCTCGAGGTAGGTACTGACGCCGATCAGCGGCCGCCTGCCTGTCATACGTACGTTCCTGTCTGTCGTGCGTGTCGTGCGTTCGTGCTCCGCCGTGCGCCGGTGCTCCGCCGTGCGCGGCCGTCCGGCCTCCGCGGCGGGCGTGCGGCTCATGTCAGGAAGCCGCGCAGCAGGGCCGCCGTGCCCGCGCAGTGTTCCCGCATCATCTCCCGGGCGCCGTCCGCGTCGCCCTCCAGGACCGTCTCCACCAGGGCGGTGTGCTGGCGCTGGGAGTGCTCCAGGTTGCGGACCAGGAGCGGGATGCAGTCGAGCAGGCCGTTCACCGTCGCCCGGACCGCCGCGTACTGCGCGGTCAGCGTCGGCGAGCCGGACAGTTCGGCCAGGGTGAGGTGCAGCAGCGTGTCCGCACGGCGGTACCCGGCGAGCGGCGCTTCCCCGGTGCGGGCCAGCGCCTCGCGCAGCCGGACCGCCTGCCCGCCGGCCGGCCCGTGCGCCGCGCACAGCCCCGCCGCGCCCGTCTCCAGCACCTCACGGAAGCGCAGCACGTCCTCGATGTCGGTCCCGGCGACCCTCCGCCGCAGCGCGTCCCCGTTCCCCGCTCCCGCCCCGCCGGCACCACCGGGGCGCGGCAGCACGAACGTCCCGCCGTAGCGTCCGCGCCGCGCCTCGACCAGCCCCTGGTCGTGCAGCACCCTCAGCACCTCGCGCAGCGTCACCCGGCTGATCCCGAGCCGCCGCGCCAGATCCCGCTCGGACGGCAGCCGTCCGCCGTCCGGCACCAGGCCCAGCCGTACGACCTGGAGGATCTGCTCCAGCGCCTCCTCGAAGCCGTTGCCCGCCCGGACCGGTCGCAGCACCGCCGCGAGCCGGTCGCCGCCGTCCGTGCCGCCGTCCGCGCCGCCCCCGCCGCCGTCCTCCGCGCCGCCCCCGCCCTCGTTCCCGTCCTCGTCCTCCGGCATACGGCCGCGCCCCCTTCCCAAGCAATGGTTCCGACGCATACCTTATGGCTCCCGGCTCACCCGCAGTAGCCGAAGGAGTCCCGTACGTGGCTGACCGCACACCCCCGCTCAGCATCGAGGCCCTGCACGTCCTCGTCGCGAGCGGTGAGATCGACACCGTCGTCCTGGCCTTCCCCGACATGCAGGGCAGGTTGCAGGGCAAGAGGTTCGCCGCGCGCTTCTTCCTCGACGAGGTCGTCCACCACGGCACCGAGGGCTGCAACTACCTCCTCGCCGTGGACGCCGAGATGAACACCGTCGACGGCTACGCGATGTCCTCCTGGGACCGCGGCTACGGCGACTTCGTGATGCGTCCCGACCTCGCCACCCTCCGCCGGATGCCCTGGCACCCCGGCAGCGCCCTGCTGCTCGCCGACCTCGCCTGGCAGGACGGCAGCCCGGTCGTCGCCGCGCCCCGCCAGATCCTGCGCCGCCAGCTGGAGCGGCTCGCCGCGCTCGGCTACACGGCGCAGGTCGGCACCGAGCTGGAGTTCATCGTCTTCAAGGACACCTACGAACAGGCCTGGGACGCCGGCTACCGGGGCCTGACCCCGGCCAACCGGTACAACGTCGACTACTCCGTCCTCGGCACCGGCCGCATCGAACCCCTGCTGCGGCGCATCCGCAACGACATGGCCGGCGCCGGCCTCACCGTCGAGTCCGCCAAGGGCGAGTGCAACCCCGGCCAGCACGAGATCGCCTTCCGCTACGACGAGGCCCTCGTCACCTGCGACCAGCACGCCGTCTACAAGACCGGATCCAAGGAGATCGCCGCGCAGGAAGGCGTGTCGCTCACCTTCATGGCCAAGTACGACGAGCGCGAGGGCAACTCCTGCCACATCCACCTCTCCCTCGCCGGCGCCGACGGCACCAGCGCGATGCCCGGCGACGGCGGGAGCGGCATGTCCGACGTCATGCGGCACTTCCTCGCCGGACAGCTCGCCGCGCTGCGTGACTTCGCCCTCCTCTACGCCCCGCACATCAACTCCTACAAGCGGTTCCAGCCGGGCTCGTTCGCCCCGACCGCCGTCGCCTGGGGCCACGACAACCGCACCTGCGCCCTGCGCGTCGTCGGCCACGGCCGCTCCCTGCGCTTCGAGAACCGGCTGCCCGGCGGTGACGTCAACCCGCACCTCGCCGTCGCCGGGCTCGTCGCGGCCGGACTGTACGGCGTGGAGCACCGGCTGGAACTCCCGGCGCCCTGCCCCGGTAACGCCTACGCCGCCGACTACGACCAGGTGCCCACCACCCTGCGCGAGGCCGCCGAGCTGTGGGAGAACAGCCCGATCGCCAAGGCCGCCTTCGGCGAGGAGGTCGTCGCCCACTACCGGAACATGGCCCGCGTGGAACTCGACGCCTTCGACGCCGCGATCACCGACTGGGAACTGCGCCGCTCCTTCGAACGCATGTGAGGTCACTTCCTTGCCCGACCAGCCCGACCAGCCCGACCAGATCCACCAGGCCGATCAGTTCCGCCCGCCGGGGCGGCCCGAGTCCGGGCCGCAGGCCGCGCTCCGGGTGCTCAACCCCGCCACCGGGGAGACCGTCGCGACCGTCCCGGCGGCCGGCACCGCGGACGTGGACGCCGCCGTCGTAGGGGCCGCCCGCGCCCAGGCCCGGTGGGCAGCCCTCGCCCCCGCCGAACGGGCCCGCCTGCTGCGCCGTTTCGCCGTCGCCGTCGACGAGCACCTCGAGGAACTCGCCCGGCTGGAGGTGCGCGAGGCCGGGCACACCATCGGCAACGCCCGCTGGGAGGCGGGCAACGTCCGGGACCTGCTCGACTACGCGGCCGGGGGAGTGGAGCGGCTCACGGGACGCCAGATCCCGGTGCCCGGCGGTCTCGACATCACCCTCCTCGAACCGCTCGGCGTCGTCGGGGTGATCGCCCCCTGGAACTTCCCCATGCCGATCGCCGCCTGGGCCACCGCCCCGGCGCTCGCCGCGGGCAACGCCGTCCTCCTCAAGCCCGCCGAGACCACCCCCCTCACCGCTCTGCGGCTGGCCGGGCTCGCCCTCGACGCGGGGCTTCCGGAACACCTGTTCCAGGTACTGCCCGGCCACGGCCCCGTCGCCGGGAACGCCCTCGTCGAGCACCCCGGCGTCGCGAAGATCGTCTTCACCGGGTCCACCGCCGTCGGCAGGCAGGTGCTCGCCAAGGGCTCGGCGCACCTCAAGCGCGTCACCCTCGAACTCGGCGGCAAGAGCCCCAACATCGTCTTCGCCGACGCCGACCTGGAGACCGCGGCGGCCGCCGCACCCCTGTCCTTCCTCGACAACGCGGGCCAGGACTGCTGCGCCCGCACCCGCATCCTGGTCCAGCGCACCGTCCACGACCGCTTCCTCGAACTCCTCGCCCCCGCGATCGAGTCGGTCGTGGTGGGCGATCCCGCCGACGAGCGCACCGAGATGGGCCCGCTGATCTCCGCGGCCCAGCTCGCCCGCGTACGCTCCTACGTCCCCGACGACGCCGAGGGCATCCGCGGCAAGGCCCCCGAGGGGCCCGGCTTCTGGTACCCGCCCACCGTCCTCACCGGCGTCGACCCGGGCTCCCGGGTGGCCGTCGAAGAGGTCTTCGGACCGGTCGCCGTCGTGCTGCCCTTCGACGACGAGGCCGACGCGGTGCGGCTCGCCAACGCCACCGACTACGGCCTCTCCGGCTCCGTCTGGACCCGCGACGTGGGCCGCGCACTGCGTGTCTCGCAGGCCGTCCGGGCGGGCAACCTGTCCGTCAACTCCCACTCCAGCGTGCGCTACTGGACCCCCTTCGGGGGCTTCAAGCAGTCCGGCATCGGCCGTGAGCTCGGCCCGGACGCCCTGACCGCCTTCACCGAGACCAAGAACGTCTTCATCAGCACGGAGGGCCCCGCACAGTGACCGCACCGACCCCCGAACCCACCGCCCCGGAAGCCGCCCGGGAGACAGCGCCGGAAGCCGCCCCGGCCGGGGCGCCCGTCTGCCGGCGCCTGGTGGGCCGTACCGCCGTCGTCACCGGAGCGGGCAGCGGCATCGGCCTCGCCACGGCGCGCAGGCTCGCCGCCGAGGGCGCGCACGTCGTGTGCGCCGACGTCGACGAGGTGCGCGGCAAGGCGGTCGCCGACGAGACCGGCGGCCTCTTCGTGAAGACCGACGTCACCGACCCCGACCAGGTCGAGGCCCTGTTCAAGGCGGCCCACGACACCTACGGCAGCGTGGACGTGGCCTTCAACAACGCCGGTATCTCCCCGCCCGACGACGACTCCATCCTGGAGACCGGCCTGGAGGCGTGGAAGCGTGTCCAGGAGGTCAACCTCACCTCCGTCTTCCTGTGCTGCAAGGCCGCCCTCCCCTACATGCGGCGCCAGGGCAGGGGCTCCATCATCAACACCGCGTCCTTCGTGGCCCGGATGGGCGCGGCGACGTCGCAGATCTCGTACACCGCGTCCAAGGGCGGGGTGCTCGCCATGTCCCGCGAACTCGGCGTGCAGTTCGCCCGGGAGGGCATCCGCGTCAACGCGCTCTGCCCCGGCCCGGTCAACACCCCGCTCCTGCAGGAGCTGTTCGCCAAGGACCCCGAGCGCGCCGCGCGCCGCCTGGTGCACATCCCGGCCGGCCGGTTCGCCGAGGCGGAGGAGATCGCCGCCGCCGTCGCCTTCCTGGCCAGCGACGACTCCTCCTTCGTCAACGCCACCGACTTCCTGGTCGACGGCGGGATCTCCGGAGCGTACGTCACACCGCTCTAGGAGCGGCGGGGCCGGTGCGGCGACGTGCCGGCCCCACCGCCCCGCCGCTCAGAAGTCGTACGCGACGAAGGCGAGGCAGACGATCGTGCCGTCCTCCTCGAGTGCCTCGTAACCGTCCCGTTCCGCCGCCTCGACCGGGAAGAACAGGGCGTTGCCCCCGCGGGCCGGGTCGGTGACGATCTCGGCACAGCTGACCCGGCGCCCCTCGGCGTCACAGGCCGCGATGATCCGCTCGGCCTCGCGGAGGTCGGCCCCGGCGTCCCGGCCGGGTACGCTCGCCGGGTCGAACGGGTCGCCGCACAGCACCGCGTACCCGTCCACCGGCGCCGGTTCGTAGCCGCCGTACCCGTCGTCCCAGTCGGCCTCCGCGATCCGGCCGGGATCCGCCAGCGGCAGGACGACCATGCTCACCCGGGCCACCGCCGGCCCGTCGTCCCTCGCGGACCGGTAGAAGCCCGCGTACACGGGGGCCTTGCCGGTGCCGGACGCCAGGTTGCCGTGCACCCAGCTGCCGAGCGTCGACATCCCGTACCAGGTGACCTGTTCCGCCAGCGTCAGCTCGCCGACGCGGGCGAACCACTCCGGCCGTGTCATCCCCTTGCCGCCGTCCCCGTCGATGTGCTCGACCCACCGCCACAACAGGGCCTCCATGGCCTCCAGGGGCTCCGGGGCGGTACCGGGAGCAGTCGGATCGTTGGCTGCTGTCATGGCGCACAGCATGGCAGAGAGGTCCGACAACGACGGCCGCCCCGGGCGGTCCACCGGCGGGGCCCGCCGACACCGAGCCGCGCCGGTCCGCCGGTCCGCCGTGTTCCGGTCCGCCGGCCTACAGGAAGGTGTGTCCCTCGCCCCGGTAGGTCGGCACGGTCGCCGTCACCGCGTCGCCCGCCACCAGGTGCAGGGCGGCGAAACGTTCGCACAGCTCACCGGCCTTGGCGTGCCGGAACCACACCTTGTCGCCGATCAGCAGATCGTCGGCGGGCGGACCCAGCAGCGGCGTCTGCACCTCGCCCGGCCCCTCCTGCGGGTCGTAGCGCAGCCCCTCCGGCAGGTACGGCACCGGCAGCCGGTCGCCTCCGGCGGCGCCGGAGGCCGGGTAGCCGCCGCCGAGCACCGTCACGACCCCCACACCCGGGCGCCGTACGACCGGCATGGCGAACAGCGCGGCCGGACGGCCGCTGAACGACGTGTAGTTGTCGAACAGCCGCGGCATGTACAGCCCCGAACCGGCGGCGATCTCGGTCACGGCGTCCTCGGCGGCGGTGTGCTGCACACTGCCCGTCCCGCCGCCGTTGACGAACTCCAGATCCGGTACGACGGCCCGTACGGCCGCCACCGCCGCCGCGCGGCGCCCGGCCAGTTCACGCCGGGCGGTGGCCTGCATCAGCCGGATCGCCCGGGACCGCAGCGGCCGCCCGGCGACGGCGTCGCCGACACCGGCGACATGACCCTCGTACGCCATGATCCCGGCCAGCCGGAAGCCGGGCCGCCGGGCCACGGCACGTGCGACCTCGGCCGCCTGAGCGGGGGAGTGGAGCGGGGAGCGGCGGGCGCCGACCCGTATCCGGCCGCCGAGCATCCGCAGCGACGTGTCCAGCTCCAGGCAGACCCGCACCTCCTCACGGCCGCCCGCCCGGGCCGCGTCGATCAGGTCGAGCTGGGCGGGGTCGTCGACCATGACGGTGACGGCGGCGGCCAGCTTGGGGTCACCGGCCAGTTCCGCGTAGCCGGAGCGGTCGGCCGACGGGTAGGCGAGCAGGACGTCGTCGACACCGGAGCGGGCCAGCCACAGGGACTCCGCGAGCGTGAACGACATCACACCCGCGAAGCCGTCCTTCGCCAGCACCCGTTCCAGCAGGGCCCGGCAGCGTACGGACTTGCTGGCCACCCGGACCGGTTTTCCTCCGGCCCGGCGGACCAGGTCGTCCGCGTTGGCGTCGAAGGCGTCCAGGTCGACGATCGCGAGGGGGGCGTCCAGCAGGGCGGTGGCCCGGTCGTAACGGGCCCGGTCGGCGGCGCGCGCAGTCATGAACGAAGCCTGCCAGACAGGATTACCGCAGGGTAGGGGGACGTTCCGGGCAGATGCCGCCGGGCTTCCGGACCGGTTCCCGTTCGAGTGGGAGCAACCCGTAGAGTGACGCGAACGTGCGGGGAAACGGAACCGGTCGAACAGCTGAGTCCGGGATGGCGTTCCGTCCGTACGGGTATGCGTCTGCCCGGGACGACACGGTCGTGCCGGGCCGGGCATCTGGACGACGGGGCCCGATCACGTACGAACGACGGCCCGCGCACGAGGAAACGGGGGGTGCATGAGCACGGAGGCGCGGCGCGCCCCCTCCCGGGGGGACGGTTCCGCTCCGCGGGGGACGGCGGGGGGCGACCTGAGCGGTTCCGGGACGGACGGGGGCGGCGCGGAGCGGTCCGGTGCGAACGGCGACACGGGTCCGGGTACGGCGCCGAACGGCGACGGGGGGCCCGCGCGGGCCGGCGGTACGGCGAACGGCGGGACCCGGCCGGGTCCCGGAGCGCCGCTGGGGCGCCGGTTCGACCCGTGGGTCCGGCGGGCGCCGGGCGGCGGTACGGCGGACACCCCGGCCGGGGCGGACGGCACGCCGGACGACGGCAGCCGGCCCCGGAACGGTTCGCGGGCGCGGCACCGGGCGGGCCCGGGATCCCCTGCCGGGGATCCGGCGGATCCGGCTCCCGGGACCCCGCAGGGGACAGCGGCCTTCGGCACGAGCGGCCACGGCGGTTTCGGTACGGGGCCCGGCGGGGCCGGCCCCGCGGCGGTGAACGGGGCCGGGCGTTCCGGCCCGGGCCGGGCGGCGGGACCCGACGGGAGCGGCGCCCCGGACGCCGGTACGGCCGGTACCGGCCCGGCCCGGCCGGGGAACGGCCCGGACACCGGTCCGGCCGTCCCGGTGCCAGGTTCCGGTCGCGGCACCGCCGGTGCCGACCACCGTCCGGGGACGGCCGGCCCGTCGGCGGCCACCGCCCCCGCACGGACTTCGCCCGTCCCTCCCCGCTTCCCCGGCCTGAGGCCCTTCGCCCCGGAGGTCGCCGGACCCCCGTCGCCGCCCCCGCCCCCGGCCTCCGCCCGCTTCCCGGACGCACCGCCGTCGGCCGGCCGCGCCCCGGCCGCCGACGGCCCCGCCGACACGCCGCCCCGGCCGGCCCACCTGCCCGGCGCGCCGGCAGGCCGTACCGACACGCCCTCGGAGCTGCCGCCGGAGATCACCGCCCGGCTGCGCCGGATCCGCGCCGCGTCGGGGACCCCGTCGGATGAGCAGCCCCGCCCCGGTGCGGACCAGGCCCCGGCGGGAGACCGCCCGGGCACGGCGCCGCCGGCTCCCGCGGACGGCCGGGACGTCTCCGGCCCGGCCGGTTCCCGGCCGCCGACGGCGCCCGCCCCGACCGCTCCGTCCGGTCCCGCGGTCCCGTCACGCCCCACCGGTGTCCCGACGACTCCCGGCCCGGCGGCGGGCAGCGCTCCGCCGCCCGTCCCGTCCCGGCCGCCGCTCCGGCCCGGCACCACCGCGTCCGGAAACACTCCAGCCCCTTCGCGCACAGCCGGCCCGGCGAACGGTGCTCCGGCGGGCGGTGCTCCGGCGTCGTCGCGTCCTCCCGTCCCCGGCACACCTCCGTCCACCGTGCCGGGGAGGCGGGGCGACACCGCTCCGGCCGCCCGCCAGGGCGACGGGAACCAGGCCGTGCCACCCGCCGTGCCGGGCGGCACCGGTGGGTCCGGCAGCGGCCCGGTGCCGCCGCGGGCTCCCGGCCCGGCCCCCTCCGGTGCCGCTCCGGCGAGCGGTGTCCCGGCGTCCCCGTCCGCTCCCGCCCCCGGGCGGGTCCCGCGGTCCGCGCCGGAGCGGCCGCTCACGCCGGGCCGGGCCCCGGACGCGACCGCCGGCGGCACCCGGGTGCCGCCGCGCCCCCCGGGACGGCCGCCCGCCGCGCCGGCCCCGGCCGACGGCACCTCCGGACCCCGCTTCGCCCCGGCCCCCGCCGCGGGCGGCGTCGCCCCCGACCCCGCGCTCTCCTGGAGCGCCGCCCAGCCACCCGTCGTACCCCCCGCGGTCGTGCGGCCGTTCGTGTCGTTCGGGCTGCCCGAGGGGTACGACGGCCGGGGGCGGCCCAAGCCGATAGGGGAGCGGATGCGCAGCCGTACCGTCGCTGCCGCCGCCTGCGTCGTCCTCGGGTTCGGGCTGATCGGCGGTGCGGTGACCGGGAGCTGGCTCACCGGGGACTCCGGGGCCGCCCAGCACCGTGACACCTTCACCGCCGCCGCCGACCTCTGGCACAGCGCCCCCGTCGACCGGCTGTTCCCGCCCACCCTCCAGGGCACCGGTGCCGGACCCGGCGGCGCCGACCGCACCTGGACCCGGATCGCCGTCGCCCCGGACAGCGGCTGCGCGAACGCCTTCGACCCCTTGTTGTACCGGGCCCTCGCCCCCGCCGGCTGCCGGCGGCTGCTGCGGGCCACCTACACCGACGCGACCCAGAGCTTCGTCACCACCGTCGGCCTCATGTTCACCAAGGCCGACGCCGCCGCGATGAACACACTCGCCGGACGCTTCAAGAACGAGGGCCTCGGCCGCCGTACCGACCTCATGCCCCGCCCGTACGCCGCGAAGGGCACCGCCGCCGAACACTTCGGCGACCGGCAGCGTGCCTCCTGGACCGTCTCCGTGCTCACCGACGCACCCGTCGTCGTCTACGCCGTCTCCGGCTGGGCCGACGGCCGCAGCGCCGGCACCCCCGAACCGGCCGCCGAGGCCGCCGGATCCGGCGCGACCACGGCTCCGGCGCAGGCGGGCCTCGGGAACGAGGCACAGGGCATAGCCGACCGTGTCGAGCGCGGTCTGCGCAAGACCGTGACATCGCCGGCGCCGACGTCCGGCGCGGGCGCGGAGGACGCCTCATGAGCCGCGGTCACCCCCTCCGCACGGCCGCCGTGAGTCTCGGGCTCGCCGCCGGCCTGACGTTCCTGCCCGCCGCCACCGCGTACGCCGACGGCATCCGCGCCCAGCAGTGGGGGCTCACCGCCCTGCACACCGGCCAGGTGTGGCAGACCACCAAGGGCAAGGGCGTCACCGTGGCCGTCCTCGACACCGGCGTCGAGGCCGACCACCCCGACCTCGAGGGGAACGTCCTGCCCGGCAAGGACATGATCGGCTTCGGCGCCCGGGAGGGCGACCGGGCCTGGGCCCGGCACGGCACCGCCATGGCCGGGATCATCGCCGGGCACGGACACGGGCCCGGCGACGCCGAAGGGGTCATGGGTGTCGCCCCGGAGGCGAAGATCCTGCCCGTCCGGGTGATCCTCGAGGACGGCGACTCCGCCCGCACCCGCGCCCGCACCACCCGCGGCAACGCCCTCGCCGAGGGCATCCGCTGGGCCGCCGACCACGGTGCCGACGTCATCAACCTCTCCCTGGGCGACGACTCGGCCTCCGCCCACCCCGAGCCCACCGAGGACGAGGCCGTCCAGTACGCCCTCAAGAAGGGGGTCGTGGTCGTGGCCTCCGCGGGCAACGGAGGCGAGAAGGGCGACCACGTCTCCTACCCCGCCGCCTACCCCGGCGTGATAGCCGCCACCGCCGTCGACCGCTACGGCACCCGCGCCGCCTTCTCCACCCGCCGCTGGTACGCCACGGTCAGCGCGCCCGGTGTCGACATCGTCATCGCCGACCCCGACCACAAGTACTACGAAGGCTGGGGCACCAGCGCCGCCTCCGCCTTCGTCTCCGGAGCCGCCGCGCTGGTCAGGGCCGCCCACCCCGGTCTGACCCCGGCCCAGGTCAAGAAGCTCCTGGAGGACACCGCCCGGGACGCCCCCGTCAACGGCCGTGACGACTCCCGCGGTTTCGGTTTCATCGACCCCGCCGCCGCCCTCGAGGCCGCCGGACGCCTGAAGCCGGACGGCCTGCACACCGCCGCCTACGGCAAGCGGTACTTCGGCTCCGGCCCCGATCCCGAACCGGCCGGTGACGACGCCGTCGGCTGGGCCGGCCTCGTCGCGGGCGGTCTCGGCGCGGCGCTGCTCGCCGGAGCGGTGGTGATGTGGCGGGGCCGCGACCGTGCCGACGACACGGCCGGCGGACGCTGAACTCCCCGGTGGCTCGGGCTAGTTCCCCGACCGCGCGGACGTTCCCGACCCGGACGCGGACCCGGACGCGGACGGTGACGCGGAGGCGGACGCCGGGGCCGTCGCCGACGAACCGTCACCCGTGAACACCGTCACCGCCGCCTTCGCCGCGGCCTCCACCAGCGAGATGCCCTCCGCCTGCGTGGTGCTTCCGTCGGACAGCACGGCCACCAGATAACCGGTGCCGCCGACCGTCACCCGGCCGATGCTGTTGACGTCCCACAGACCCGTCGTGCTGCGGGCCAGCCAGCCGTTCTTCAGCGCCCACGCCGAACCGTCCGCCGCGGCCGAGACCCCCCACCGCTGGTCGGTCTCCACGTTCTTCATCAGCCCCTGCAGATACGCCCGGGACGCCGCACTCAGCCTCGAGCCGCCCCCGTCCCCGAACACCTGCCCGAGCAGCACCAGTTGATCGGCCACCGTGGTCTGCGTCAGCCCCCACAGCGCACCGTCGCCGCCCTGGGTGTCCGTCAGCCCGAAGCGCTTGTTCGCGGCGTCGAGACCGTCCGCCGTGCCGATGGCCCGCCACAGCGCCGAGGCCGAGTCGTTGTCGCTGTTCTCGATCATCGCCGTGGCGTACGCCTTCTCGGCCGACGTCAACTGCCGCCCCGCGTCCTGCGCCTGGAGCAGCAGCGCGGCCAGGATGTCGACCTTGACGATGCTCGCGGTGTCGAACGCCGCCGTGCCGTACGCCGCGCTGTCCCCGGAGTCCAGGTCCAGCACCGCCGCCGACACCCGCTGGTCGCCGGTCAGCGTCACCCCGTCCAGCGCGTCCGACAGCAACGCGTCGTGGTCCACGGCCGGCCGGGACACTGCCTCCACGGATGCCTCCCCGTTCCCCGGCGCCGAGGCCGACGGCGCCGGGGAAGAGACTACGGCGCCGGAGCCGGGGTGCGCCCGCTCCTTCACGTACACCGTCCCCGCCGCCGTGGCGCCGACGACGGCCACCGAGGCGAGCGCGACGTAGAGGACCGGGCGGCGCCGGGACGGCGGACGGGCGCGGCGGCCGCGCCCACGGGCTCTGGAGGACATGCCGGCGATGCTGGACGCGACGGCTGTGCGCACCGTTGGACGGACGTGAGAGGCGTGTCAGGGATCTCTGAGAAAGCCGTGAGCGAGGTGACCACCGTGGGCGGGGGCCGGACGAGGCCGGGGCCGGACGAAGTCGGGGGCGCCGCCCGGATAGGCTCGGTGACCGTGGCGAAGACGAACATCCCCGACCCCGGCTACTCCGACGACGACGGCTCCGCCGACCCCCGGCTCGGCGCGGCCCTCGCCGCGTGGGCCGAGGACCGCACCGCGCTGGAACCCGTCCTGGCCGCCCTCAAGGGCACCCGGCTGCTCGTTCCGGTCGTCGCCGTGCTCGGCGAGGCCGAGGAGGACGAGCGGGGGCTGCGCCGGGAGAAGACCAGCGAGATGGCCGTACCCACCCTGAAGGCCGGTGGCCGCACGGCGCTGCCCGCGTTCACCTCCACGGACTCGCTGGCCCGCTGGGACCCGGGGGCCCGCCCCGTCGCCGTACCCCTGCACCAGGCGCTGCGCGCGGCCGCGCACGAGCGGGCGGACACCGTGGTGCTCGACCTGGCCGGTCCGGTGCCCTTCGAACTGACCGGGCCGGTGCTGCTGGCGCTCGCGGAGGGCCGTACGACCACGGACCCGCTCGCCGACCCGGCGGTCACCGGCGCCGTACGCGCCGCCGTGGCCGCCGAGCCCGCCGTGCTGCGCGCGCACCTCGGCCCGGGCCGGGCGGACGGCACCCTCGCGCTGGTCCTCGACCCGGCCGCCGAGCCCGCCGTGGCCGTCCGCGCGGTCGCCGCCCGGATGGCCGCCGACGAGACGCTGCGGGCCCGCCTGGTGCGCGGCCTGGACCTGGCGGTCCTGCCGGCCGGGGCGGCCGCGCCGCCGGGCGAGCCGGTGTTCGTCCGCGCGTAGGAGGCGGTGGACGGGGAACGGAACGGCCGGACCGGGCCGCGTCAGACGTACAGCGGGCCCGTGTACTTCTCGCCCGGGCCCTTGCCCGGCTCGTCCGGGACCATCGACGCCTCGCGGAACGCCAGTTGGAGCGACTTCAGACCGTCGCGCAGCGGGGCCGCGTGGAAGGAGCTGATCTCCGTCGCGCTGGCGTCCAGCAGACCGGCCAGCGCGGTCACCAGTTTGCGGGCCTCGTCCAGGTCCTTGTACTTGTCGCCCTCCTCGGACAGTCCGAGCTTCACGGCGGCGGCGCTCATCAGATTGACGGCGACCGTTACGATCACCTCGACCGCGGGGACCTCGGCGATGTCACGGGCCAGGGCGTCGAAGTCGGGGTCCTCGACGGGGTTGCCCGCCGTGGCACCGGCCGGGGTGCCGGCGGCGGTGCCGAGGGAGGCCTCGGACGGGGCATCGGGCGTGACCCCGGCGGGGGTGGTCTCAGGAGGGGTGTCACTCATGCCCCACACCCTAGGGGCAGCCCCGCGGGCCCCCGCACCGAGGCCCGGTCCGCCCGGTCCCCGGGGCGGCGCCCGGGCCCGTACATCCCCCGTTCGCTCTTGTGCGGGGTTGCTGCTAACCTTGTGTGACGACCGGCCGGACGCGTATGACACATGTCGCGCTCGGCCCACAAGTGGAGGCTCCGAACTCCCACCCGACCGCCCTCCGGGACGGCGGGTCATCCGGTCAGACGGCTGCCGTCGTTCCTGTGGACGGTGGGGCCGTCCGATAGTGCGCCCCGCGATCCCCGCGGCGGTGTTCCGGTAGTGCTTGGAGCCCCGCCTGTGATCGTCCGGGGCATTTTTGTTGCTTCGGCGCGGTTAGGTCTGTCTGAAACAGACGATACGCGGCAGTCCGCCAGACCGCCGCGTGGTGCTACCGAGGAGGATCCATCAGCGCCGAGCCCCGCATCAACGACCGGATTCGCGTTCCCGAGGTTCGACTTGTCGGTCCCAGTGGCGAGCAGGTCGGCATCGTGCCGCTCGCGAAGGCACTGGAGCTTGCCCAGGAGTACGACCTCGACCTCGTCGAAGTCGCGGCGAACGCCCGTCCGCCCGTGTGCAAGCTCATGGACTACGGGAAGTTCAAGTACGAGTCGGCCATGAAGGCCCGTGAGGCGCGCAAGAACCAGGCGCACACGGTCATCAAGGAGATGAAGCTCCGGCCGAAGATCGACCCGCACGACTATGACACCAAGAAGGGTCACGTCGTCCGGTTCCTCAAGCAGGGCGACAAGGTCAAGATCACGATCATGTTCCGTGGTCGCGAGCAGTCCCGGCCCGAGCTGGGCTACCGGCTGCTGCAGCGGCTCGCGGAGGACGTCCAGGACCTCGGTTTCGTGGAGTCGAACCCGAAGCAGGACGGCCGCAACATGATCATGGTCCTCGGTCCGCACAAGAAGAAGACCGAGGCGATGGCCGAGGCCCGCCAGGCGCAGGAAGCCCGGAAGGCCGAAGCGAAGGCCCACCCCGGCCGCTCGCAGAACGCCGCCGACGCCGACGACGCCGGGATCGACGTGCACGACGAGAGCGGTGTGGACGCCGAGGCCCCGGCCGAGGCTTCTGCCGACGCGTGACCCCGGAGGACTCCGGTCCTCAGGACGTAACCGAAACAAGAGCGACGTTCCACCGTGCCCGGTTTCACGACCGGGCACCGGAACGCCACCGACGAGGAGAGAACGGCGCTATGCCGAAGAACAAGTCGCACAGCGGTGCCAGCAAGCGCTTCAAGGTCACCGGCTCCGGCAAGGTGCTCCGTGAGCGCGCCGGCAAGCGCCACCTGCTCGAGCACAAGTCGTCCCGCCTGACACGTCGCCTCACCGGCAACGCCGAGATGGCTCCGGCCGACGCCAAGAAGATCAAGAAGCTTCTCGGCAAGTGACCATGCGGCGCCGATCGCACTGATCACCTGGCGCCGTACGTCTGGACCGGGACCCATTCGATTCCGGGCCGCGTGAGTCCCACCGCGGCCCCGCTACAAGGAGTTAACAAGTGGCACGCGTCAAGCGGGCAGTCAACGCCCACAAGAAGCGCCGGGCGATCCTCGAGCAGGCCTCCGGCTACCGCGGTCAGCGTTCGCGCCTGTACCGCAAGGCCAAGGAGCAGGTCACCCACTCGCTGGTCTACAACTACAACGACCGCAAGAAGCGCAAGGGCGACTTCCGTCAGCTGTGGATCCAGCGCATCAACGCCGCTGCCCGCGCCAACGGCATCACGTACAACCGCTTCATCCAGGGCCTGAAGGCCGCCAACGTCGAGGTCGACCGCAAGATCCTCGCGGAGCTGGCCGTCAACGACGCGAGCGCCTTCGCCGCGCTCGTCGAGGTCGCCCAGAAGGCCCTGCCGGCGGACGTGAACGCGCCCAAGGCCGCGTGACGCTGCGCCGGCTCTAGGCCGCCGACGTGACCGCAGGACCCGCAGGCTTTCACGGCTTGCGGGTCCTGTCGTTGCCGTCGGCGGTTCGGCCGTGACCGGCTGCGGGTGCGCCGGCGGGCGCTTGTGCGGCTGCGGGTGCGTCGGGGCTGGTCGCGCAGTTCCCCGCGCCCCTGGGGAGTTGCGGTCCCGCGGCCTGGAACGTGCCGCGTGCTCGCGGGCCCGGAGCGTGTTGCGTGCTCGCGGGTCGGAAGGCGCCGCGATGTTGGATTCCCGAAGGTGAGGAAGATGCCCCCCGTCAGCCATGAGCCGATCTCCCCGCGGTCCCCCCGGGTCGCCGCCGCCCGGCGGCTCGCCCGGCGGAACTTCCGGGGGAAGGACCGGCTGTTCCTCGCGGAGGGGCCGCAGGCCGTACGGGAGGCCGCCGCGCACCGCAGCGGCGGACGGCCGGTGCTGGTCGAGCTGTTCGCCACCGCCGACGCCGCCGAGCGGTACGCCGACATCGTCGCCGCCGCGCGTGAGGCGGACGCCCGGGTGCACCTCGCCGCCGAGGAGACCGTCGCCGACATCTCCACCACCGTGACCCCGCAGGGGCTCGTCGGGGTGTGCCGTTTCATCGACACGCCCTTCGACGAGGTGCTCGCGGCCCGGCCCCGGCTGGTCGCCGTCCTCGCGCACGTCCGTGACCCGGGCAACGCCGGAACGGTGCTGCGCTGCGCGGACGCCGCGGGTGCCGACGCCGTCGTCCTCACCGACGCCTCCGTCGACCTCTACAACCCCAAGGCCGTGCGCGCCTCGGTCGGCTCGCTGTTCCATCTGCCCGTCGCCGTCGGCGTACCCGTGGAGCGGGCCGTGGCCGGGCTGCGGGAGGCCGGGGTGCGGGTCCTCGCCGCCGACGGCGCGGGCGACCGCGACCTCGACGCGGAACTCGACAAGGGCACCATGGGCGGCCCCACCGCCTGGGTGTTCGGCAACGAGGCATGGGGCCTGCCGACGGAGACCCGCGCCCTCACGGACGCCGTCGTACGCGTCCCGATCCACGGGAAGGCCGAGAGTCTGAACCTCGCGACCGCCGCCGCCGTATGTCTCTACGCGTCGGCCCGTGCACAGCGCGCCCCCGGAGGGTGCCGCTCCGTCACCGAGAACTAGTAGGGTGACCTGCCCGGGACCCTCGTAGGAAGGGCTGGGTACGGGGATGGGTGTGGGCACGAGCAGCACGTCGGGAGCACGGGACGTGCCGCGCCCGCCGCTGCCCCAGCAGTCCGGCACCACCCCGGCCGTCCCCTCGCAGGCCCCCGACCCGGCACCGTCCGCGTCCGGCGCGGCCCCTGCCGGTCCGAGGGGTGGGGACGGGAGTGTCGTCATCGGGCCCGGGGCGGGTGTCGGGGTCGGTGCCGATGATCTGCCCGACGGACTGGTCGTCGCCGACGAGGACGGGCGGGTGATCTGCTTCAACACCGCCGCCGCGCGCATCACCGCGCAGTCCGCGCGGGAGGCCCTCGGACAGCGGCTGGAGAAGGCACTGCCGCTGGAGGACCTGGAGGGCCGCCGCTGGTGGCAGCTCACCGATCCCTACGGCGGCCTCGCCATCCGGGTCCGGCAGCCCGAGCGCAACCTGCTGCTGCCCGGCGGCCGTGAGGTCCTCGTCTCCGCCCGCTACGTCAGGACCGCCCCCACCGGACCGGTGCACCGCGTCGTCGTCCAGCTCCGGGACACCGAGGCCCGCCGCCGCACCGAACGCAGCCACGCCGAGCTGATCGCCACCGTCGCCCACGAACTGCGCTCCCCGCTGACCTCCGTCAAGGGGTTCACCGCGACCCTGCTCGCCAAGTGGGAACGGTTCACCGACGACCAGAAGCGGCTGATGCTGGAGACCGTCGACGCCGACGCCAACCGGGTCACCCGGCTCATCGCCGAACTGCTCGACATATCGCGCATAGACTCCGGACGGCTGGAGGTGCGCCGCCAGCTCGTCGACATGGGCGCCGCCGTCGGACGGCACATCCAGGCGTACGTCGCCGCCGGACAGCCCGCCGACCGTTTCCTGCTGCGCATCGAGCAGCCGCTCCCGGCCCTGTGGGCCGACCCCGACAAGATCGACCAGGTGCTGAGCAATCTCCTGGAAAACGCCGTGCGCCACGGCGAGGGAACCGTCACCATTGACGTCACGCCTGCGGCGTCCCCCCGCGAGGGAGAGGACACCGGCACGTCGGTCACCGTGAGCGACGAGGGCGCCGGCATCCCGGAGGAGTCCATGAACCGCGTCTTCACCCGCTTCTGGCGGGGCAGCAAGCGCGGCGGCACGGGCCTCGGGCTCTACATCGTCAAGGGCATCGTCGAGGCCCACGGCGGAGTGATCACGGTCGGCCGCGCCCCCGCCGGCGGCGCCGAGTTCCGATTTACGTTGCCCGTGGCGACCCCGGCCCACCTGGGCTGAGCGGACCCACGGGCGCGATCGCACACCTCCGCCCCGTTAGACTCGGCCTTTGGCACCTTTGTGTCCCGAGGACGACAGACCCACGAGCCGGTCACGGGGACCTTCAGCCAGCCAATCGGAAGCACGGGAAGAGATGTCGGCACCGAATAAGTCGTACGACCCTGTCGAGGTCGAGGCGTTGAAACCGGAAGAGATCGAGCGCATGCGGGACGAGGCGCTCGCCGCCTTCGCCGCCGCGGACTCCCTCGACGCGCTCCAGGAGGCCAAGGTCGCCCACACCGGCGGCGCCTCGCCGCTGGCCCTCGCCAACCGCGAGATCGGCGCCCTGCCCCCGCACGCCAAGGCGGACGCGGGCAAGCGCGTCGGCCAGGCCCGCGGCGCCGTCAACAAGGCCCTCGCCGCCCGGCAGGCGGAGCTGGAGGCCGAGCGTGACGCGCGCGTCCTGGTCGAGGAGGCCGTGGACGTCACGCTGCCGTACGACCGCGTACCGGCAGGCGCCCGCCACCCGCTCACCACCCTGTCCGAGCGCATCGAGGACGTCTTCGTGGCCATGGGCTACGAGGTCGCCGAGGGCCCGCAGGTCGAGGCGGAGTGGTTCAACTTCGACGCCCTCAACATCGGCCCCGACCACCCGGCGCGCGGCGAGGCGGACACCTTCTTCGTCGAGGGCCCGGACGGCACCGCCGACTCCGGCGTCGTCCTGCGCACCCACACCTCGCCGGTGCAGATCCGCTCCCTGCTGGACCGCGACCTGCCGGTCTACGTCATCTGTCCCGGCCGCGTGTACCGCACCGACGAGCTGGACGCCACGCACACCCCGGTCTTCCACCAGGTCGAACTGCTCGCCGTGGACGAGGGCCTGACCATGGCCGACCTCAAGGGCACCCTCGACCACATGGTCCAGTCGCTGTTCGGCGAGGGCATGAAGACCCGGCTGCGGCCCAACTTCTTCCCGTTCACCGAGCCGTCCGCCGAGATGGACATGGTGTGCTACGTCTGCCGCGGCGAGTCCGTCGGCAACCCCGACCGCCCCTGCCGCACCTGCTCCTCCGAGGGCTGGATCGAGCTCGGCGGCTGCGGCATGGTCAACCCCCGGGTGCTGACCGCGTGCGGCGTCGACCCGGAGAAGTACAGCGGCTTCGCCTTCGGGTTCGGCATCGAGCGGATGCTGATGTTCCGCCACAACGTCGAGGACATGCGAGACATGGTCGAGGGTGACGTCCGCTTCACCCGGCCGTTCGGAATGGAGATCTGATGCGCGTCCCGCTTTCCTGGCTGCGGGAGTACGTCGACCTGCCGGCGACGGAGACCGGACGCGACGTACAGGCCAGGCTGATCTCCGCCGGCCTGGAGGTCGAGACCGTCGAGCAGCTCGGCGCCGACCTCAAGGGCCCCCTCGTGGTGGGCCGGGTGCTCACCATCGAGGAACTGGAGGGCTTCAAGAAGCCGATCCGCTTCTGCACCGTCGACGTCGGCACCGCCAACGGCACCGGCGCGCCGCAGGAGATCGTCTGCGGCGCCCGCAACTTCGCCGTCGGCGACAAGGTCGTCGTCGTGCTCCCGGGCGCCGTGCTGCCCGGCGGCTTCGCGATCGCCGCGCGCAAGACGTACGGCAAGACCTCCCACGGCATGATCTGCTCCAGCGACGAGCTGGGCATGGGCGACGACGGCACGCACGGCATCATCGTGCTGCCGCCGGAGACCGAGGTCGGCAGGGACGCCGTCGAGCTGCTGGAACTGGTCGACGAGGTCCTCGACATCGCCGTCACCGCCAACCGCGGCGACTGCCTGTCCCTCCGCGGCGTCGCCCGTGAGACCGCCATCGCCTACGGCCTGCCGCTGAGCGACCCCGCCCTGATCGACGTACCCGCGCCGAACGCCTTCGGCCACCCCGTCGAGGTCTCCGAGCCGCTCGGCTGCGACCGCTTCACCGCCCGCACCGTCACCGGCCTCGACCCCGAGGCGCGCTCCCCGATCTGGCTCCGGCGGCGCCTGCAGAAGGTCGGCATGCGCCCGATCTCGCTCGCCGTCGACGTCACCAACTACGTGATGACGGAGCTCGGCCAGCCGCTGCACGCCTACGACCGCAAGCTGGTCCAGGGCACCATCGGCGTGCGCCGCGCGGCCGAGGGCGAGAAGCTCGTCACCCTCGACGGCACCGAGCGCAAGCTGCACGCCGAGGACCTCGTCATCACCGACGACCGGGGTCCCATCGGCCTCGCCGGGGTGATGGGCGGCGCGAACACCGAGATCGCCGATCACGAGAACCTGGAGAACGCGACCACCGAGGTCGTCATCGAGGCCGCGCACTTCGACGCCGTGTCGATTGCGCGTACCGCCCGCCGGCACAAGCTGTCCTCCGAGGCGTCCCGCCGCTTCGAGCGCGGCGTCGACCCGCAGGCCGCCTCCGCCGCCGCCCAGCGCACCGTCGACCTGCTCGTCCTCCTCGCCGGCGGCACCGCCGACGCGGGCGTCACCGAGATCGTCACGCCGTCCGCGCCGCACGTCGTCAAGGCCCCCGCGGACCACCCGGACAAGGTCGCGGGCGTCACCTACGGCCGCGAGACCGTCGTACGGCGCCTCCAGGAGATCGGCTGCGACGTGTACGGGCAGGACGAGCTGACCGTCACCGTGCCGTCCTGGCGGCCCGACCTCGCCGAGCCCAACGACCTGGCCGAAGAGGTCATCCGCCTGGAGGGCTACGAGAACCTGCCCGCCACGCTGCCCAAGCCCCCCTCGGGCCGTGGCCTGACGCACCGCCAGCGGCTGCACCGCCGTGTCGGCCGTGCGCTGGCCGGAGCGGGCTACGTCGAGGCACCGACCAACCCGTTCCTGGGCGAGCAGGTCTTCGACCAGCTCGGTCTGGAGGCCGACGACCCGGCCCGCCGCGTCGTCAGGCTGGTCAACCCGCTCAGCGACGAGGAACCCGCACTGCGGACCACCCTGCTGCCGGGCCTGCTCGGCGCGCTGCGCCGCAACGACGGCCGCGGCACCCACGACCTGGCGCTCTTCGAGACCGGTCTGGTGTTCAAGCCGCGCGAGGAGCGCACGGCCGCGGCGAACCTGCCCGTCGACCGGCGCCCCACCGACGAGGAACTCGCCGCGCTGAACGCCGCGCTGCCCGACCAGCCGCGCCATGTCGCCGTCGTCCTCGCGGGCGCCCGCGAGCAGGCCGGCTGGTGGGGCACGGGCCGCCCGGGCGACTGGGCCGACGCCGTCGAGGCGGCACGCACCGTCGCCCGCGAGGCCGGGGCCGACCTCGTCGTCCGGGGGGGCCGGTACGGCCCCTGGCACCCGGGCCGCTGCGCCGAACTGGCCGTCACCGGCGGCGACGGCGAGCGGATCGTGGGCCACGCGGGCGAGCTGCACCCGCGCGTCCTGAAGACGCTGGGCCTGCCCGCGCGCACCTGCGCGATGGAGCTGGACCTGGACGCCCTGGAGGAGGCCGCGGACGGCCTCCCGCAGGCCCCGGGCATCTCCTCCTTCCCGATGGCCACCCAGGACGTCGCCCTGGTCGTCGACGACGCCGTGCCGCACGCGGACGTCGAGGCCGCGCTGCGCGAGGGCGCCGGTGAACTGCTCGAGTCCATCCGCCTGTTCGACGTCTACACCAACGCCGGACAGCTCGGCGGCGGCAAGAAGTCGCTGGCCTACGCGCTGCGCTTCCGCGCCGGAGACCGGACGCTGACGGTCGACGAGGCGACGGCGGCCCGCGACACCGCGGTCGCCCTCGCCGCCGAGCGCACGGGAGCCGTGCTGCGCGGCGCGTGATCCCGTCCGGCCCGGGAGAGGGCCGGTCCGGAGACCCCGCAGGGGCCCGGGCCGGCCCTCTCCGCCTGCCGCGCGCATAAATGCACCTGAGGGAGCGCCCGACACCGCACCTGACCAGGGGTAACTCACTCATTCGGGTGAGAAGAGCCGGTGCCTGCCCCTCCGGGCGCGTGTGATCGACAGAATCGGACCGGCCTTTCGGGGCCCGTCTCGGCTGTCCGGGCCTACTTGGGGGGCCAACGCCATGATCCGCACCAGGGCTGGGAATCCCCGCAGAGCCCGCTCCGGCAGGAGTCTCATCGGCAGGGTCCGGTCCGCCCTGGCCGTACAGGGCAGGGCCCCGTCCGACGGGGCCGGGCCCGGCAGGACCCCGTCCGGCACGGCCGTGTCCGACACGGTGCCGTCCGGCCGGGCGCACCGCCGGCCGCTGTGCCGGGCGCTGACGCTCGGTCTGCCCACCCTGTGGGGCGCGACCGCGCTCACGTACAAGCTGACCTGCCCGCTCGCCGAACGGCATCTGTTCTGCGCCCGGCTGCTCACCAATGTGGTGTTCTTCGGTGTCGGCAGCGCGCTCATCCTGTTCGCGAACCGCGGTCTGCTGCGCGAACTGCGGCAGGTCCACCGGGTCGCGGGTGCCGCGCAGAGCGTCCTGCTGAGGCCGCTGCCCGCCCGTATCGAGGGGCTGAGCATCGCCGCGGCCCGGCTGTCCGCCGAGCACGGGGCCGTCGTCGGCGGCGATCTCTACGAGGCGATCGGCACCGAGTACGGGGTGCGGGTCGTGATGGGGGACGTCCGCGGACACGGTCTCGCCGCCCTCGGCACCGTGGCCGCCGTCCTCGGCAGTTTCCGCGAGGCCGCCCACGACGAGCCCGAACTCGGCGGCTTACTGCGCCGCCTGGACCGTGCGCTGGAGCGGCACCTGGGCGCGGGCACCGGCACCGCGCACGGCGAGACACCCGGTGAGGACACAGGCGGAGCGACGGGCGAGGCGTCCGCGGAGGAGTTCGTCACCGTCCTGCTCCTGGAGATCGGCGCCGACGGCGAGCTGAGGGCCCTCAACTGCGGTCACCCCTGGCCGTATCTGCTCGGTGAGGACCGGGTCGAACCGCTCACCGCGGCCGAACCCCTGCCGCCCCTCGGGCTGTTCCCGCTGCCCGCGGACCTCCCCGCCGTGGTGTGCCCGCAACTGCTGCCCGGTGAGGCGCTGTTCCTGCACACGGACGGTGCCGAGGACGCCCGGGACGCCCATGGCCGGTTCTTTCCGCTCCGTGCCGCCCTCGCCGCGGCCGTGCGCGAGGGACCGCCGTTCCCGCAGTCCGTCCTGCGCATCGTGTTCACCCTCCTGCTGCGGCACGCCGGGACCAGCCCCTCCGACGACGCCGCCCTGCTGGTCCTGCACCGGGACCGCGGCCGCGCTCCCGGCCCGCCACCGTCACCGGGCGGCCGGCACGCCGGGCACCGGGCACGCCCCGGCCGCAGATGAGCCGGGGACAGTGGTGCAGCCGCCGTCGCGGCGGCGCCGTCCGCCCGCCGCGGGTCGGGCGGGCGGCTGAGCGGACGGCGCGGACGCGGGCCGCCGCACTGTACGAGGGGGAGCCGGCGGCCCGGCCGCCTCTTTCGAGGTGTCTCAGTCAACAAGGCGGGGACTCTGCGCGACAGTGCGCACACCCTGCGGATCGGCGTACTCCGTTCACACCCCGTGTGAACCGGGACGCACTAGTCTTCTGACGCATCGAGGTCACCAGGGGGCCACAGATGCAGCCCAACACTCTGCTGGACGCCATCCTGGACGAAGCGGGCATCTCCCACGCGGGGCTCGCCGCGCACGTCAACCAGGAAGGGCGGGCGCGCGGACTCGCCCTGCGCTACGAGCACACCGCCGTCGCGCGGTGGCTGAAGGGACAGCGGCCCCGGGGTCAGGTGCCCGACCTGATCTGCGAGGTGCTCGCCGGCCGGCTGCACCGTCCGGTCACCCTCGACGACATCGGCCTCGGTGTCCCCGGTGAACCCGTCGCCCCGCACACCACCTCGCTGTCCGGCTTCGTCGAGCGGGCCACCGCCCTGTGGCGCTCCGACGAGCAGCAGCGTCCGCATCTCCTGGGCGCCCCCGCCGTCACCGGCACACCCGCCGTGATGCCGGTGTGGGAGTGGGAGAACCCGCCCGAGGACACCGACGTCTCCCGCGGCGGCCGTCACCGGGTCACCCACGCCGACCTCGGCATGCTGCGCGCCGCCCGCACCCACTACGAGCAGATGTACCGCAAGGCGGGCGGCGTGGCGACCCGCGGCCGGATCGTCGGGTTCCTCAACGCCGAGGCGTCCCCGCTGCTGCGCGGCAGCTACACCGACGCCACGGGCCGTCAGCTGCACCGTGCCACGGGCGGGCTGGTGGCCATCGCCGGTATCTGTTCCTACGACTCCGACGCGCACGGCCTCGCCCAGCGCTACTTCCATCAGGCCCTCAGGCTCGCCAAGGCCAGCGGGGACCGGGGGCTCGGCGCCTATGTGATCGCGCTGCTGGTCAACCAGGCGCTGTTCATGCGGGAGTTCCGGCAGGCCGTCGCCTTCGCCGAGGCCGCGCTGCGCGCCGCGGGCCGGCACATCACCCCCGCCCTCGCCTCCGACCTCTACGCCATGCAGGCCAAGGCGTACGCCCATCTCGGCGACGCCACGAGCGCCCTGTCCTGCATCCGGCGTGCCGAGGACGCCGCCGAACGCATCCGGCGCGGCCACGAACCCGACGAGACCGGCTACGTCCAGCCGGGCCTGGTCAACGTCCAGGTGGCGGAGGCGCTGCTCAGCCTCGGCGAGCTGGCGGCGGCCCAGGAGCATGCCGCGGCGGCCGTGGACATCCCCGCCCACGACCGGGGGCGGGTGCACCGGCTGGCCATGCTCAGCCAGGTCGAGCTGCGGCAGGGCAACGCCGACCGGGCGGTGGCGACGGCGGTACGGATGGCCGAGGCGGCGCGCGGGATGGAGTCGCAGCGGCTGCGGGACAGACTCCGCGTGGTGCGCGAGCATCTGGTGCGCAGCGGCGGCGCGGGAACCGCGGAGGCCGCCGAACTCATCGACGGCGCCCTGCGGGTACCGCTGTAGCGGTGGCGGCAGGGCGCAACGGTGGCGGCGACCGGGGCCCGGGGCGCACCGCCGCGCGCCGCGCACGGACCGCGATGCGCCCGCCGTCGCACCTGCTGTCCGGATGCTTCTGCTGCGATATTGCCACTTACCCGTCGGAAGGTGGCAGAACCGTGCAGTGGATGAAAAAGAACGAGCAGACCGTGTATGCGAACCGCTGGTTCAGCGTCAATCTCGCCGACGTCGAGCTGCCGGACGGCCGGCATCTCGACCACTTCCTCATCCGGCTGCGGCCCGTGGCCGTGGCCACGGTGGTGAACGGGGCCAACGAGGTCCTCCTGCTGTGGCGCCACCGTTTCATCACCGACAGCTGGGGCTGGGAGCTCGCGGCGGGCGTGGTGGAGGACGGTGAGGACATCGCCGTCGCGGCCGCCCGGGAACTGGAGGAGGAGACCGGCTGGCGGCCGGGAACCCTGCGCCACCTCATGACGGTGGAGCCGTCCAACGGTCTCACCGACGCGCGGCACCACATCTACTGGTCGGACGAGGGCGACTACGTCGGACACCCCGTGGACGACTTCGAGTCGGACCGCCGGGAGTGGGTCCCGCTCAAACTCGTCCCCGACATGGTCGCCCGCGGCGAGGTCCCGGCCGCCAACATGGCGGCCGCGTTACTGCTGCTGCACCATCTCAGGCTCGGTCAGGACGCGGTGCCGGGGTCCGTGGCCGGGACCGCGCCGGGGTCCGTGCCCGGGTCCCGGACCGGACTAGGCCCGGCCCGCGGCCTGCCAGACGGTCACGGCCAGCGCGCCCAGGGCCGTGAGGGCCGCGATCGAGGGCAGCGGCCAGCGTGAGTGTTCCAGCGTGACGATCCGGGCGCTCAGCTCGTCCAGCTCCTTGGCGGTCTCCTCGGTGCGGTGGCTGAGCAGGGCGAGTCCGCCTTCGACGCGGGCGTAGGCCACGTCGAGGCGGCGCCGTAACTCCGCGACTTCTGAATGGACGACGGGATGCTCGGGATCGGCGGTCACAGGTCCGCTCCTTTCCGTAGTCGTCTCACATCCCTTGCATGTGCATGGTGAGTCAACACCCCTGGTGGGCGCGGCGGGAGGGTGTGCGCCGGGCATATGCGGGCCCTGGGCGCACACGGAGTGTGAATGCGGAGGGCCCGGCACCGTACGGACGACGGTGCCGGGTCCGGCGGACGACGGCGAGAGGAGGTGGGGCGGGGCGGGGTCAGGCGTAGGTGTAGAAGCCGGAGCCCGTCTTGCGGCCGAGCCGGCCGGCGTCGACCATCCGCTGCAACAGCGGGGGAGCGGCGTAGAGCGGCTCCTTGAACTCGTCGTACATGCTCCTCGCCACCGAGGCGACCGTGTCGAGCCCGATCAGGTCGGACAGTTTCAGTGGGCCCATCGGGTGGGCGCAGCCGAGCTCCATGCCGTTGTCGATGTCCTCGCGGCTGGCGATGCCCGACTCGAACATCCGGATCGCGGAGAGCAGATACGGGATCAGCAGCGCGTTGACCACGAAGCCGGAGCGGTCCTGGGCGCGGATGGCGTGCTTGCCCAGCAGCTTCTCCGCGAACGCCTGGGCCCGCCCGACGGTGGCCTCGGACGTGGTGAGCGCCGGGATCAGCTCGACCAGCTGCTGCACCGGGGCCGGGTTGAAGAAGTGGATGCCGATCACCTGGTCCGGCCGTGAGGTGGCGACCGCCAGTTTCACCAGCGGGATGGAGGAGGTGTTGGAGGCGAGGACGGCGTCCGCCCGGGTCACCACCTGGTCGAGCACCTGGAAGATCTCCGTCTTGACCTGCTCGTTCTCCACGACCGCCTCGATCACGAGATCGCGGTCGGCGAACTCGCCGAGGTCGGTGGTGAAGGTCAGCCGGGCCAGCGTGGCCTGCTCCTCCTCCTCGGTGATCTTGCCGCGTCCGGCCGCCCTGGACAGCGAGCCCAGCAGCCGGGTCCGGCCGAACTCCAGAGCCTCACCGGTGGTCTCGGCGACCTTCACGTCCAGTCCGGCGCGGGCGCACACCTCGGCGATACCGGCACCCATCTGGCCGCAGCCCACGACTCCGACGCGCTCGATGTCGGTCACATCGTCCCTCTCGGTTCCGTGCGGACCGCCTCCGGGGCGGCGCACCAGCGTGCCTGATCAACGGCAGGAGCAGGTGCTCCGTCGTGCGGCGCCCTGCTCCGGACGAGCAGGTTACCCCGTAGTATCGATGATCGATCGGCCGGGGGAAAGGTGTCCTTGCCGTGGGACGGGACACGCACCGGATGTGACGCGGCCGTGCGCCGGGCGCGTGTCGCGGCACGCGACGGGGCCGGCCACCGTTCGGCGGTGGCCGGCGGGCACGCCGTGCCGTACGACGGACGGACGGGCGCGGCCGGTGTAGGGACGCGGACAGCGTGCGGTCAGTGTGTCCGGCGCAGTTCCTTGTGGCGGATCTCCGAGTCGGGGCCGGGGGAGCACAGGGCCTCGTGGCCGTCGTCGAAGCGGACGCGGTACGGGGGAGTGCCCGCATCGCCGAGGACCTCGACGATCTCGGCGGTCTTGTCGTGCTGTCCGACCACCCTGCCGTGCTGCACAAGCTGGTCGCCCACGGTTGCACGCATCTGAAACGGCCTCCTCACGGGTGCGGGAGCAGCGGTCCGTGGCCCCGAGTCTACGGCGCGCGGCACGGCCGTACGAGGGCCGCACGGGCCCGCTCGGTCTCACGCCCGCTGGGTCACCGCGATGCACACCAGCACCGCGGCGGCCGTCAGCGGCGCGGCCACCGTCAGGTGCTCGCCCAGCAGGAGCACCGACCACACCAGTGTGAGCAGGGGCTGCGCCAACTGCAACTGGCTGGCGCGCGGGATGCCGACGGCCGCCATGCCCCGGTACCAGACGACCAGCCCGAGGAACTGCGAGCCCACCGCGACCCACAGCAGCCCGGCCACCCCGTGCGCGCTCAGCCTCACCGGCTCGTACGACAGGGCCAGTGCCGCCGCCGGCACCGCGAGGGGCAGGCACAGCACCAGGGCCCAGCCGATGACCTGCCAGCCCGGCATGATCCGGGCCAGCCGTCCGCCCTCGGTGTATCCGGCGGCGCACACCAGCAGCGCGCCGAAGAGATACAGATCGGCGGCCGTCAGGGCGCCGCCGCTCTGCGCCGCGGTGAACGCGACCACGGCGGCGGCCCCGCCGAGCGCCGCGGCCCAGAAACGGCGCGAGGGCCGGGCGCCGACCCGCAGGGCCGAGAACACGGCGGTGGTCAGCGGCAGCAGGCCCACCACCACGGCCGCGTGGGCGGTGGTCGAGGTGCGCAGGGCGAGGGTCGTCAGGAGCGGGAAGCCGATCACGACCCCGGCGGCGACGACCGCAAGACCCGGCCAGTGGCGGCGCGCGGGGACGGGAACGCCTCTGCGCCGCCGCCCGTCCGCGCCCGGCGGCCGCCGCACGCCGAGCAGGCAGGCGCCCGCGATCAGCGCGGCGAGGACACACCGCACCGTGACGAGGCTCCACGGCCCGAAGCCCTCCAGGCCCCAGACGGTCGCGGGAAAGGTGAGCGAGAACGCCACGACGCCCAGGGCGGCCTGGACGGTGCCCGCGGCGGACGTGGCGGCGGCAGGTGCGGCGGTGCGGGTTCCGGTGTGCGCCGCCGGGCCCGTTGCCGGACCGGCCGTCGGACCGGCCGTCGGGGCGGTGACCGCTATCTGGGTCGGCGCGGTAGCGCTATCCTGTGCTCTCATGCATGAGCGTAGCAGCGTCGATGAACTGGCGGAACGGCTGCGGAGCGAGCTCGACCGCTACTCTCAAGGTGGAAAGCTCCCGTCGAGCCGGGCCCTGGTGGAACGCTTCCGGGTGAGCCCGGTGACCGTCTCCCGGGCCCTGGCCCGGCTCGCCGCCGAGGGCCTGGTCGTCACCCGGCCCGGCGCCGGCGCCTTCCGCGCCCGCCCCCGTACGGCCCCGGCCCCGGCCGCTGACACCTCCTGGCAGGAGGTCGCCCTCAGCGCCGACGGCACCGCCGATCTCGTGCCGCGCACCGTGGACGCCTCCGGGGTCACCGTCTCGCTGGCCGCGCCGCCGGCCGGGGTGATCGAGTTCAGCGGCGGCTATCTGCACCCCTCCCTCCAGCCCGAGCGGGCCATGGCCGCCGCGCTGTCCCGGGCGGGGCGCAGACCCGGGGCCTGGGGCCGCCCGCCCCTCGACGGGCTGCCCGAGCTGCGCGAGTGGTTCGCGCGGGGCATCGGCGGCGCCGTCACCGCCGCCGAGGTACTGGTCACCGCGGGCGGCCAGAGCGCCCTGACCACCGCGCTGCGGGCCCTCGCCCCGCCCGGCGCCCCCGTGCTCGTCGAGTCGCCCACGTACCCCGGGATGCTGGCGATCGCCCGCGCCTCCGGCCTCAGACCCGTGCCCGTCCCGGTGGACGCCGACGGCGTACGTCCCGCCCTGCTCGCCGACGCGTTCCGGGCGACCGGCGCCCGCGCCCTGGTCTGCCAGCCGTTGTTCCAGAACCCGACCGGCGCCGTCCTGTCGGCCGACCGCCGCCCCGAGGTGCTGCGCATCGCCCGCGCGGCGGGCGCGTTCGTCGTCGAGGACGACTTCGTACGGCGGCTCGCGCACGAGGACGCCGGCCCGCTGCCGCCACCGCTCGCCGCCGACGACCCCGACGGCGTCGTCGTGCACGTCGGCTCGCTCACCAAGGCGACCTCGCCCAGCTTCCGGGTCGGCGCGCTCGCCGCCCGCGGACCCGTGCTGGAACGGCTGCGCGCCATCCAGGTCGTCGACTCCTTCTTCGTGCCCCGGCCGCTGCAGGAAGCCGCCCTCGAACTCGTGGGCTCGCCCGCCTGGCCCCGCCATCTGCGCTCCGTGGCAGCGGAACTGACGACCCGCCGTACCGCGCTCACCGCCGCGCTGCACCTGGAGCTGCCCGAACTGGCCCTGCCGCACGTGCCGTCGGGCGGCTACCAGCTCTGGCTCCGGCTGCCCGACGGCGTCACCGAGACCGCCCTCACCACCGGTGCCCTGCGCGCGGGCGTCGCCGTCATCCCGGGACGCCCCTACTTCAGCGCCGAACCCCCGGCCGGACACGTCCGGCTGAGCTTCGCGGCGGTCGCCGGGACCCAGGAACTCGCCGAAGGCGTACGGCGGCTGCGCACCGCCCTCGACGAGGTGCTGACCGCCGCGGAATCCGGTCGACAGCCCCGACCCGGCCTGTGAGGATCACGCCATGGACGACACCTCCGACCTCGTTCCCCCGGCCCTGGCCGACGGCTACGAGTTCTCCGCCGACCCCGCCCGCGTCGATGCCGCGCGCGTCCACCACTGGCTGTCCACCGACGCCTACTGGGCCCTCGGCCGGCCCCGCGAGAAGCAGGACCGGGCCATCGCCGGATCGCTCAACTTCGGCGTGTACGAGACATTTTCGGGTGATCAGGTGGCGTATGCCCGGGTGGTGACCGACCGGACCACCTTCGCCTGGCTGTGCGACGTGTACGTCGACCCGGCCGTGCGCGGCAAGGGCATCGGCACGGCGCTCGTCGGCGCGGTGCGCGAGCATCTGCGCCCGTACGGGCTGCGGCGCGTCCTGCTCGCCACCCAGGACGCCCACGGCGTCTACGAGAAGCTCGGCTTCGCGCCGCTCGCCCGCCCCGACCACTGGATGGCGCTGCTTTTCGAGTGACTTGTCCGTCATGCCCCGGCCGCCCGGTGAGATTCCGCGCACCCTGGGTGACCTCACACCGAAGGCCCTTGACCTGCGCACTCGCGCGGCTCACCATCTCGGCATGTCACTTCGGGTCACGTTCGTCGCCGCCGCCCGCGGCTCACCGCTGCTCGCCGAGCGCTTCGACGACGACCGGCCGCTGGACCAGGCGGGCTGGGACGAGGTGCGTCGCGTCGCCCGGGACCTGCTGCCGCTCGCCGCGGCCGAACTGCGCTACTGCTCCCCGACCCCGCGCAGCCGCGCCACCGGCGACGCCCTCGGCTACGCCCCGCTCGTGCAGCCCGCCCTGCGCGACTGCGACATGGGCCGCTGGCGCGGGCTCACCCTCGGCGAGGCGATGGCCCGCGAACCGGACATGGTGGACGCCTGGCTCGCCGACCCGCGCTCCGTCCCGCACGGCGGCGAGTCGCTGCTGACGTTCATCTCCCGGGTGGGCGGCTGGCTCGACACCCGGCCGTTGGAGGACGGCGGCCGTATCGTCGCGGTGGCCGAGCCCTCGGTGATCCGCGCCGCCGTGGTGTACGCGCTGAAGGCGCCGCCTTCGACGTTCTGGAACATCGACGTGCGCCCGCTGGCGACGACCACGGTCGCCGGGTTCGCGGGCCGCTGGTTCCTGCGCTTCGGCAAGGCACCCGGCCAGTCGGCACGGCTGTGACCTGGCACTGGACACCGGGGACCGGGGTGGTGACGCGGTGGCGCGGGCGAGGGCTGCGCTCAGGCGCCCGGGGCCGGTGAGGCGGGAGCCTGCGGCACGTCACGCGTGTAGTCCGTCGTGAGCACCAGGTCCTTCGCCGGGCCGCCGACGCGCCACACCGTCCGCCAGTGGTCGGCGTCCCGGACGGTGAACTCGCCCCGGTAGAGGTCCGCGGAGCAGGGATGGTCGGCGACGTACCGTCCCGAGGTCAGGTCCAGGTCGTGGAAGGGCCGCCCGTCGGCGAACCGCACATCCGCCGTGCCCGGCGCGGCGCCCGGCAGGAACCGCAGGGTGCGCTCGGCGGGCCGTGTCACGCCCTGCCAGGTGAAACTCCCCGCCTCCTCGTGCAGCAGCCCGCCCCCGGGCAGCGGGCTGAACGACGTGGTCCCCTCGAAACGCCCGAGGGCGCCGCTCGCCAGGTCCTCCACGGTGCGCTCCACCCGCCAGCACCCCGCCAGATGCGCCAGGACGTCCGGCACGGGCCAATATCGGGCTGTACCACTCATGTGCCGAGCCATGTGCCGAGCCTACGTTCCCGGGCGCTCCTTTCGGGCCTGCCCCATTGACGCGGTCATGTCGCAACCCTATGTTGCCGTTCGACGTGCTGATCGCTGTCTGATATGTCGAACGACTGTCTGGCGGCCGGCACGTACTCGAGCGATCTCCCGAACCTCCAGAGCCGCGGAGAATCCATGCCACGCACCCCCGTCACCCGCCTGAGACTCGCCCTAGGGGCAAGCGCTTTCCTGCTGGCCGCGACGTTCGTCCCGGCCCCCGCACACGCCGTCGGCGCGACCGATGCGACCGGCACGACCGGCACGACCGGCACGACCGGCACGACCGGCACGGCCGGCACGACCGACTACGCGATCACCGTGGACCCCACCGCCCGGGGCGCGAAGATCGCCAAGACCATGTACGGCGTCTTCTTCGAGGACATCAACCGTGCCGCGGACGGCGGTCTGTACGCCGAGCTGGTGCAGAACCGGTCCTTCGAGTACTCCACCGACGACAACAAGGCGTACACCCCGCTGACCGCGTGGACGGTCAGCGGGACCGCCGCGGTGACGGACGACTCCGGCCGCCTGAACGACCGCAACCGCGCCTACCTCTCCCTCGGAGCGGGCTCCTCGGTCACCAACGCCGGTTACAACACCGGCATCGCGGTGGAGAAGGGCGAGAGGTACGACTTCTCGGTGTGGGCCAGGGCCGCGGACGGCACCGCGCTCACCGTGACCCTCCAGGACGCCGACGGCCCCCTCGCCGCCGCCCGCCGGGTGGCCGTACGGGGCGGATGGGCGCAGTACAAGGCGTCGTTCACCGCGACCCGTACCTCCGCCACCGGCCGGCTGACCGTCGCCTCCTCGGCCCCGGCCGCGCTCGACATGGTGTCGCTGTTCCCGCGTGACACCTACCGGCACGAGCCCAACGGCCTGCGCAAGGACCTCGCCGAGAAGGTCGCCGCCCTGCACCCCGGCTTCGTGCGCTTCCCGGGCGGCTGCCTGGTCAACACCGGCTCCATGCAGGACTACAGCGAGGCGTCCGGCTGGCAGCGCAAGCGGTCGTACCAGTGGAAGGACACCGTCGGCCCCGTCGAGACCCGGGCCGTCAACAGCAACTTCTGGGGCTACAACCAGAGTTACGGCCTCGGCTACTACGAGTACTTCCGCTTCGCCGAGGACATCGGCGCCATGCCCCTGCCGGTCGTCCCGGCACTGGTGACCGGCTGCGGCCAGAACCAGGCCGTCGACGACGACGCCCTGCTCCGGCGCCACATCCAGGACACCCTCGACCTCATCGAGTTCGCCAACGGCCCCGTCACCTCCACCTGGGGACACAAGCGTGCCGAGATGGGCCACCCGAAGCCCTTCCACCTCACCCACATCGAGGTCGGCAACGAGGAGAACCTGCCCGTCGAGTTCTTCGCCCGCTTCAAGCAGTTCCGCGCCGCGATCGAGGCGAGGTACCCGTACATGACGGTGATCTCCAACGCCGGTCCCGACGACTCCGGTTCCACCTTCGACACGGCCTGGCAGCTCAACCGGGACGCCAAGGTGGACATGGTCGACGAGCACTATTACAACAGCACCCGCTGGTTCCTCCAGAACAACGACCGCTACGACGGCTACGACCGCACCGGCCCCAAGGTCTTCCTCGGCGAGTACGCCTCCCAGGGCAACACCTTCAAGAACGGCCTCGCCGAGGCGGCCTACATGACGGGCCTGGAACGCAACGCGGACGTCGTGCGACTCGCGTCCTACGCACCGCTGTTCGCCAACGAGGACTACGTGCAGTGGCGCCCCGACCTGGTGTGGTTCAACAACCACGCCTCCTGGAACTCGGCCAACTACGAGGTCCAGAAGCTCTTCATGAGCAACACCGGCACCCGGGTCGTGCCCTCCACGGCCACCGGCACCCCCTCCCTGCTCGGCCCCCTCACCGGCGCCGTCGGCCTGTCCACCTGGAACACCAGCGCCGCCTACGACGACGTGCGGGTGACCGCCGCCGACGGGACCCCGCTGCTCACCGACGACTTCTCCGGTGACGCCGGGCAGTGGACGCACACCGGCACCGGCAGCTGGAGCGTCCAGGACGGCCAGTACGTCCAGAGCGACACCGCGGCCGAGAACACCATGGTCTTTGCCGGCGACCCCGCCTGGCACGACTACGACCTGCATGTGAAGGCGACCAAGAAGTCCGGCAGGGAAGGCTTCCTGGTCGCGTTCGGCGTGCGGGACACCGGGAACTTCTACTGGTGGAACCTGGGCGGCTGGAACAACACCCAGTCGGCCGTCGAACAGGCGGTGGACGGCGGCAAGTCGACCCTGATCTCGAAGGCGGGGTCGGTCGAGACCGGCCGCGCCTACGACATCGACATCACGGTGCGGGGCCGGCAGGTCACCCTCTACCTGGACGGCACCGAGTGGGGAAGCTTCACCGACGACCGCCCCGCCGAGCCCTTCCGCCAGGTCGTCACCCGGGACGCGAGGACCGGTGACCTGATCGTGAAGGTCGTCAACGCCCAGGACGCTGCGGCCCGTACGGCCGTCGACCTGGGAGGGGCCAGGGTCGCCTCACGGGCCCGGGTGACCACCCTGACGGCGGCGCCGGACGCGGTCAACACCGAGACCGCCACGCCCGTCGCCCCCGTCACATCCGTCCTCACGACGGTCGCCGACCGCTTCACGTACACGTTCCCGGCGAACTCCGTCACCTTCCTCAGGATCAAGCAGAGGTAGCCGGCCTCACCCGGGTGCCTCAGGCCCCGTCCCCCGACGGCGCGGGCTGCTCCACCGGCAGCAGCCCGCGCTCGGCGAACACCTTCCGGGCCACCGCGGTCGCGTTCAGCGCCCGGGGGAAACCGCAGTACGCGGCCGACTGGAGCAGCGCCTCCACGATCTCCCCGGGCGTGAGCCCGACGTTCAGCCCCGCGCCCACATGCACCTCCAGCTGCGCCTCGCAGCCGCCCAGCGCGGTCAGCATGCCCAGCGTCACCAGCTGGCGGTCGCGCGGCGCGAGACCGGGCCGCGCGTAGATCTCCGCGAAGCCGTAGGCCACGACCTGGTGACCCAGCTCGGGGCTGATGTCCGCCAGCGACTCGACGGCCCGCTGCCCCGCCTCGCCGCTGACACTCCGCAGCACCTCCATGCCCCGGGCATACCGCTCCTCACGGGTGGTGCTCTCACTCATCGCGACCGTCCGTTCCCGCCCGCCGTCCTCACGGCGGACGTCCGTAGGGTGGATCAGGGGCGACGCTAGGTGCTGGAGCACACTCCAGGGCAAGCGGAGCGATCACATCACGCCGCCCTCGCCCCTCCTCGTACCGGCCCTCCGCCACCTCCGGCGACCCCGAAAGATTGCATAAACGTGCAGCGAAACGTATAGTCATGCCGTCTAGGAGGAGGAGATCCATGGCGGTACGTGCGGCGGTGGCCGGGGCGAGCGGGTACGCGGGCGGTGAACTGCTGCGCCTCCTGCTGGCCCATCCCGGCGTCGAGATCGGCGCCCTCACTGCGAACTCCAACGCCGGACAGCGGCTCGGCGCGCTCCAGCCGCATCTGCTCCCGCTGGCCGGACGGGTGCTGCGGCAGACCACCCCCGAGGTGCTCGCCGGGCACGACGTGGTGTTCCTCGCCCTGCCCCACGGGCAGTCCGCCGCCGTCGCCGAACAGCTCGGCCCCGACGTCCTCGTCGTCGACATGGGCGCCGACTTCCGGCTGAAGGACCCGGCCGACTGGGAGCGCTTCTACGGCTCCCCGCACGCCGGCACCTGGCCCTACGGCCTTCCCGAACTTCCGGGTGGCCGCGCCGCGCTGGAGGGGTCCAAGCGCATCGCGGTGCCCGGTTGCTATCCGACCGCCGTCTCCCTCGCCCTCTTCCCGGCGTACGCGGCGGGCCTCGCCGAGCCCGAGGCGGTGATCGTCGCCGCCTCCGGCACCTCCGGCGCGGGCAAGGCGCCCAAGCCGCATCTGCTGGGCAGCGAGGTCATGGGGTCGATGTCGCCGTACGGCGTCGGCGGCGGCCACCGGCACACCCCCGAGATGATCCAGAACCTCAGCGCCGCCGCCGGCGAGCCGGTCGCCGTGTCCTTCACCCCGACCCTCGCGCCCATGCCCCGCGGCATCCTCGCCACCTGCAGCGCCAAGGCGAAGCCCGGCGTCAGTGCCGAGGCCGTCCGCGCCGGGTACGAGAAGGCGTACGCCGACGAGCCGTTCGTGCGGCTGCTCCCCGAGGGACAGTGGCCCGCCACGGCGTCCGTCCAGGGTTCCAACGCCGTTCAGATGCAGGTCGCGCTCGACGCCGCGACGCACCGGATCATCGCGATCAGCGCCATCGACAACCTGACCAAGGGCACCGCGGGCGGTGCCGTCCAGAGCATGAACATCGCCCTGGGCCTCGACGAGACGACCGGCCTGTCCGCCGTCGGAGTCGCACCGTGAGCGGTACGGCACGGCGGACGGCCTGCGGGACACGCATGAACACCGGGACACGCATGAACACCGGGACACGGACGGACAAGGGGAAACAGTGAGCGTCACGGCAGCCAGGGGATTCACGGCGGCGGGCATCGCCGCCGGGATCAAGGAGAACGGCAACCCCGATCTGGCCCTCGTGGTCAACACCGGGCCGCGCCGCGCCGCCGCGGGCGTCTTCACCTCCAACCGCGTCAAGGCCGCCCCCGTCCTGTGGTCCGAGCAGGTCCTCCGGAGCGGAGAGCTGTCCGCCGTCGTCCTCAACTCCGGCGGCGCCAACGCCTGCACCGGACCGAAGGGCTTCCAGGACACCCACGCCACCGCCGAGAAGGCCGCCGATGTCCTCGGGGTGGGTGCCGGGGAGATCGCCGTCTGCTCCACCGGGCTCATCGGCGTCCTGCTCCCGATGGACAAGCTCCTGCCGGGCGTCGAGACCGCCGCGGCCCAGCTGTCCGAGCACGGCGGCGAGAAGGCCGCCATCGCCATCAAGACCACCGACTCCGTCCACAAGACGAGCGTCGTCACCCGGGACGGCTGGACCGTCGGCGGCATGGCCAAGGGCGCCGGCATGCTCGCCCCCGGCCTCGCCACCATGCTCGTCGTCCTCACCACCGACGCCGACGCCGACAGCGCCGCACTGGACCGCGCGCTGCGCGCCGCCACCCGCACCACCTTCGACCGCGTCGACTCCGACGGCTGCATGTCCACCAACGACACCGTGCTGCTGCTCGCCTCCGGCGCCTCCGGGATCACCCCCGCTCCCGCCGAGTTCGCCGAGGCCGTGCGCGCCGTCTGCGACGACCTCGGGCAGCAGCTCATCCGGGACGCCGAGGGCGCCAGCAAGGACATCAGGGTCGAGGTGGTCAACGCCGCGACCGAGGACGACGCCGTCGAGGTGGGGCGCTCGATCGCCCGCAACAACCTCCTCAAGTGCGCCGTCCACGGCGAGGACCCCAACTGGGGCCGCGTCCTGTCCGCCATCGGCACCACGAAGGCCGCCTTCGAGCCCGACCGCCTGAGCGTCGCCATCAACGGCGTCTGGGTGTGCAAGAACGGCGGCGTCGGCGAGGACCGCGACAAGGTCGACATGCGCTACCGCGAGGTCCACATCGTGGCGGACCTCGCGGCAGGCGCTGAGTCCGCGACGATCTGGACCAACGACCTCACGGCCGACTACGTCCACGAGAACAGCGCGTACTCGTCATGACCAACGCCCCCGCACGCAAGCACACCGCGCTGCCCAAGGCGCAGATCCTCATCGAGGCGCTGCCCTGGCTGGTCCGGCACAACGGGAAGACCGTCGTCATCAAGTTCGGCGGCAACGCCATGATCGACGAGGACCTGAAGGCCGCGTTCGCGCAGGACGTGGTGTTCCTCCACCACGCCGGGCTCAGGCCCGTCGTCGTGCACGGCGGCGGCCCCCAGATCAGCGCGGCCCTCGACCGGCACGGCATCGTCAGCGAGTTCAAGGCGGGCCTCAGGGTCACCACCGAGGACGCCATGGACGTCGTACGGATGGTGCTGGCCGGGCAGGTGCAGCGCGAGCTGGTCGGGCTGCTCAACCGGCACGGACCGCTCGCCGTCGGCCTCACCGGCGAGGACGCGCACACCATCTCCGCCGTCCGTCACCAGCCCGAGATCGACGGCGAACTGATCGACATCGGCCGGGTGGGCGAGATCACGGCCATCGACACCGGAGCGATCGAGGCACTCCTCGCCGACGGCCGCATCCCGGTCGTCTCGTCGATCGCACGCAGCGAGGACGACGGACATGTCTACAACGTCAATGCTGATACGGCTGCTGCGGCACTGGCTGCGGCGCTGGGCGCCGAGACCCTCATGGTCCTCACCGACGTGGAGGGCCTCTACGAGGACTGGCCGGACTCCGACGAGGTGATCAGCCGCCTCACCGCCTCCCAGCTGGAGCGGCTGCTGCCGGACCTGTCCGCCGGCATGGTCCCGAAGATGGAGGGCTGCCTGCACGCCGTCCGGGGCGGGGTGCAGACCGCCCGTGTCATCGACGGACGGGTCCAGCACTCGATCCTGCTGGAGATCTTCACCGACGAAGGCATCGGCACCATGGTCGTGCCCGACGACGCCGATGACACCGACCGGACCGACCACACCGAGCACGCCGGGCACACCGGCGGCACCGACGCGACGGGGGATGCGCGATGACCGGGACGACGACGTCCGCGAACACGGAGCTCACCCAGCGCTGGCAGGGCGCGCTGATGAACAACTACGGCACCCCCCGGCTGCCGCTCGTGCGCGGCGCGGGCGCCCGGCTGTGGGACGCCGACGGCAAGGAGTACACCGACTTCGTCGGCGGCATCGCCGTCAACGCCCTCGGCCACGCCCACCCGGCCGTCGTCGAGGCGGTGACCCGGCAGATCTCGTCCCTCGGCCATGTCTCCAACCTGTTCGTCGCCGAGCCGCCCGTCGCCCTCGCCGAACGGCTCCTGCGGCTCTTCGGCCGCGACGGCAAGGTCTACTTCTGCAACTCCGGTGCCGAGGCCAACGAGGGCGCCTTCAAGATCGGCCGGCTGACCGGCCGACGTCACATGGTCGCCACGGTGGGCGGCTTCCACGGCCGCACGATGGGCGCCCTCGCGCTCACCGGGCAGCCCGGCAAGCAGGACGGCTTCCACCCGCTGCCGGGTGACGTCACCCACGTCCCCTACGGCGACGCGCAGGCGCTGGCCGCCGCGGTGACCGAGGACACCGCCCTCGTGATCATCGAACCGGTCCAGGGCGAGAACGGCGTCGTCGTCCCGCCGCCCGGCTACCTCAAGGCGGCCCGCGCCATCACCGCCGCCACCGGGGCGCTGCTCGTCCTCGACGAGGTGCAGACCGGCGTCGGCCGTACCGGGCACTGGTTCGAGTACCAGGCCCACGACGGTGTGCTGCCCGACGTGGTCACCCTGGCCAAGGGGCTCGGCGGCGGCCTCCCGCTCGGCGCCACCGTCGCCTTCGGACGGGCCGCCGAACTGCTGAAGCCCGGACAGCACGGCACGACCTTCGGCGGCAACCCCGTCGCCTGCGCCGCCGGACTCGCGGTGCTGGACACCATCGAGGGGGAGGGACTCCTCGACAACGTCAAGCGGCAGAGCGCGAGACTGCGCGACGGCATCGAGTCATCGGGTCACCCCATGATCGGGCATGTCCGGGGTGCGGGCCTGCTCCTGGGTATCGTGCTCACCGGGCCCCACGCACCCAGCGTGCAGCAGGCGGCCCAGGAGGCCGGGTTCCTGGTGAACGCGCCCGCCCCCGACGTCGTACGGCTGATGCCGCCGCTGAACATCGGGGACGCGGAGGTGGACGCGTTCCTCACGGCGCTGCCCGGCATCCTCGACGCGGCCGACGGGACGGATGATCCGGAGAGATGAGACGACGATGAGTCAGGCGCAGGACCAGGGGCACGCCGCGGTCGGCGGCCCGGTGCCGCAGACCCGCACCGCCCGCCACGGGCGGATCGTGGACATCCTCAACCGGCAGCCGGTGCGGTCGCAGAGCCAGCTGGCGAAGCTGCTCGCCGACGACGGGCTGCACGTCACGCAGGCGACGCTGTCCCGGGACCTCGACGAGCTGAACGCCGTGAAGATCCGGGACAACGACGGTGACCTGATCTACGCGGTGCCGAGCGAGGGCGGGTTCCGCACGCCGCGTGCCCCGCTCGGGGAGTCGGCGAAGGAGGAACGGATGCGGCGTCTCTCCCAGGAGCTGCTGATCTCCGCCGAGGCCTCCGCCAACCTCGTCGTCCTGCGGACCCCGCCCGGCGCGGCGCAGTTCCTCGCCTCGGCGATCGACCAGGCGGAGCTGCAGGACATCCTGGGGACCATCGCCGGCGACGACACGCTGCTGCTGATCTCGCGGGATCCCGAGGGCGGGCAGGCTCTGGCGGACCATTTGCTCCGCCTGGCTCAGAACGGCCACCACTAGCCTGCGGCGCCTCCTGGAACGCCGGGTGCCGTCAGCCTGCGGCTTGCTGTGGGGTGCCGGGTGCGGGGGTGTGGTGGCTGGTCGCGCAGTTCCCCGCGCCCCTGGGGGAGTTGCAGTCGGCCTTGGTCACAGGTGCGGGCAGCCGCCTCAGCCTGCGGCCGGGTGCGGCGGTGTCGTGGCTGGTCGCGCAGTTCCTCGCGCCCCTGGGGAGTTGCCGTCGGCCTTGGTCGCAGGTGCGGGCAGCTGCCTCAGCCTGCGGCCGGGCGTGGGGGCGTGGTGGCTGGTCGCGCAGTTCCTCGCGCCCCTGGGGAGTTGCCGTCGGCCTCGGTCGCAGGGGCGGGCAGCCGCCTCAGGCCCGGCCTGTGGGCGATCGTGCCGCTGGGGCCCCGTCCGGCAGCCGGGACCGGTGCGGGGGTCATCCCAGGCGTGCCGCGAGGCCGCCCGTGCAGCGGACCTCGTCGCCCGCGGTGATCAGCAGCGCCTCCACGTCCGGGAGGGACTCCAGCCACGCCAGTCCCTCCCGTGAGCCCATCGCGAACGCCGCCGTCGCCCAGCAGTCGACGAACGTCAGGCGCGGCCCCACCACGGTCACCGCCACCAGGTCCGTCACCGCCGACTTCCCCGTCCGGGGGTCCACGATGTGCGCGCCCCGCTCCGCCGTGCCCGACGTGGCGACCGCCAGCTCGGCCACCCCCGCCGCAGTGATCACCGCCGCGAGGCCGCCCGGCCGCAAGGGGTCGGCGATGCCCACCCGCCACGGCCGCTGAGGCTCCGGCGCCCCGATCATCTGCACGTCGCCGCCGCCGTTCACACTCACCCCGGCCACGCCCGCCGCCGCGATCAGCCGCGCCGCGCGCTCCGCGGCCCAGCCCTTCACGATGCCGGTCGGGTCCGGCGTGCCGCGGTAGCGCGTGCTGAACCAGCCGTCGCTCGTCCGCTCCGCCTCCGCCGCCAGCCCGAACACCTCGGCGACCTCCGGATCGCACTCCTCGAGCGTCAGCTCGCCCCGGGCGAGGCGGGAGATCTGGCTGCCGTCGCGGTAGGTGCTGAACACCTCGTTGACGCGGTGCAGTCCGGCCACCGCCTCGGCCAGCGCCTCCCGCACGGCCCCCGGCTCCCCGCCGCGCACGTCGAAGGAGAAGACCGTGCCCATGACCTCCTCGGCGTGCCGCACGGCGGCGGGGGCGTCCCGCGACTCGGCCACGGCGTCAGCCACCGGCCTGGTCCAGGGCGGACTGAAGGGATTTCTTGTAACCGCTGCTGGTGTACGTCGCTCCTGACACGGAGTCGATGGTAGCGCTGCCCGCCGCCACCGCCTCCTGGTTGAGCTTCGGTACCGCGGCCGCCGACTTCTGGCTGCTGAGCCCGCCCTGCGGGGTCTGGAGCGCCTCGGCCTTGGTGATCTTCCCGTTGAGGACCGTGATCCGGACCTGCACCGGCCCGTACTGCGTCTGCGCGACCTGCCCGGTGACCGTCTTGGCCTGGGCGGCACCCGACGACCCCGACCCCGAGCCCGCGGACGACCCCGACGAGGCGCTCGCGGACGCGCCGGACGACGAGCCCGACCCTCCGCCCGTCTTCACCTGGTCCAGTGCCGACTGCAGCGACTTCTTGTACCCGGTGCTCGTGTACGTGGCGCCCGACACGGAGTCGATGGACGCGCTGCCCGCCGCCACCGCCTCCTGGTTGAGCTTCGGTACCGCCAGCGCCGTCTTCTGGTCGCTCAGCCCGCCCTTGGGCGCCTGCACCGCCTCCGCCTTGGTGATCTTGCCGTTGGCGACCGTGATCCGGACCTGCACCGGCCCGTACTCCGTCTGCGCGACCTGCCCGGTGACCGTCTTCGCCTGGGCGGAACCCGACGACCCCGAGGACGACCCCGACGAGGCGCTCGCCTTCTTCATCCGGTCCAGTGCCGACTGCAGCGACTTCTTGTACCCCGTGCTGGTGTACGTCGCCCCCGACACGGAGTCGATGGACGCGCTCTGCGCCGTCACCGTCTCCTGGTTCAGCCTCGGCACCGACAGCGCGGTCTTCTGGTCGCTGGTGCCGCCCTTGGGAGCCTGGACCGCCTCGGCCTTGGTGATCTTCCCGCCGGCCACGGTGAGGCGGACCTGCACCGGCCCGTACTCGGTCGTGACGACGTCGCCGGTGAACGTGCCCGTACCGGCCGAGGTGCCGCCCTGCGGGGCCTCCTGGCCCGCCGCCGAGGCGGAGGCCGCGCCGCCCGCCGCGGAGGCGGACGCCGGGTCCGTCGCCGGCTTGAGCGACAGCAGCAGCACGACGCCGGAGACGGTCGCGGCGGTGGCCAGCACGACGCGCCGGACGGGATGGCTCTTCCTCATCGTTCCTGGGCTCCTGTCCCGTCGCTCACATCTCGAACGACTCGTGATGGATGCGGCGGGCGGGAACCCCCGCGCCGCGCAGTGCTTCGTAGACCGACTGCGCGAAGCCGGCCGGCCCGCACATGAACACGTCGTGGCGCTCGATGTCGGGGATCTTGCGCTGGAGGTTCTCCGCGGAGATGTCCGGACGTGCCCCGTCCGGGCTGTTGACCGCGTACATCAGGCGCGCGCCGCGCTCCTTGGCGATGACCGCCAGCTCGTCCCACAGGGCCAGGTCCTGGGTGCTGTTGGCCCGGTACAGGAGCGTGAGGTCACCGGCGGAACCGGGCAGCGTCTCGAACAGCGCCCGCATCGGCGTGATACCGACCCCTCCCGCGACCAGCAGCACCTTGCCGCGGCTGCGCCGGGAGGCGGTCATCGCCCCGTAGGGGCCCTCGGCCCACACCCGGGTGCCGGGGCGCAGCTCGCGCAGCCGGGCACTGTGGTCGCCGATCGCCTTGACCGTGATGCGCAGCATGTCCGGGCGGGGCGCCGCCGACAGCGAGTACGGGTGGGAGCTGAACCGCATCCCGGGGGCGAGGAACCGCCAGCGGAAGAACTGCCCCGCCTCGGCACCCATCCGGTGCAGCTTGCGCCCCCCGATGAGCACCGACACGATGCCCGGCGCCTCCTCGACGACCGCCTCCACATGCATGCGGTGCCGCAGGTTCAGGCGGATCGGGACGATGATCCGGTACCAGACCACCAGCACGCTGACCGCGCCGTAGAGGCCGTACCAGAAGGTCTTCGCCATGGGCTCCACGGCGAAGTCGTTGCCGGTGGTGATCTGGTGCCAGAAGGTCAGGAACACCGCCGCGTACGTCGTCAGATGCACGTGGTACCAGGTGTCGTACGGCATCCGGCGGCGCACCGCGCCGACCGAGGACAGCCCGATGAGGACGAACAGGCCGGTGCCGACGGCGGCTTTGCCCATGTCGGGCAGCTGGTTGACGGAGTCCCAGGTCTGCTGGGCGATGCCGCCGAGCGATTTGCCCGCCTGGAGCGCGTAGCCCCACATGGTGAGGAAGACGTGCGCGACGATCAGGCTGAGGGTGTAGCGGCCGCTCATCGCGTGCCAGCGGGCCACGCGGTCGGAGCCGACCCGCCGCTCCAGCGCGGGCACCCGGGCCATCTGGAGCACGACCAGCGCCATCAGGTAGCCGGCCAGCAGGCCGGTGATCCGGCCCGCGTTGAGGATCTTCCCGTCGGTGTCCGCGATGGACGGGGTGTTGTGCCACCACAGCCACAGCACGGCCGCCGCGCCCGCCCATACGGCGAGCAGCAGCGGTACGGCCGGGGAGCGGCGCGGGCGGATGCGGCGCATCGTCTGGCGGCGGGCGGCACGGCCGCCTGCGAGCGTGGTGGTCACGGTTCCTCCGTCGGGACTCGGCCCTTGGCCCAGAGGTACGTGCCGTGCCCGCCCAGCGTTCACCGTCCGCCGCCCGGCACCGGGTAATCGGTCCCCGGCGCTCACAGCTTGGCCGAGTCCAGCGCCGACTGCAGGGACTGCTTGTAGCCGTCGCTGGTGTACGTCGCCCCCGACACGCTGTCGATGTTCGCGCTCTGCGCGGCGAGCGCCTCGCTGCGCAGCTGGGGGATGGCGTAGGAGTTGATCTCCTGGTCGCGCGGGTTGTCCGACGGGTACGACACCGCGGTCACGTCGGTGATCTTGCCGCTCTTCACCGTGATCCGCACCTGGACCGGGCCCCAGCGGGTCTGCACCGTGTCACCGGTGTAGGTCTTGCTGCCGCTGGTCGAGGAGCCGCTGGAACCGCTGCTCGAGCTTCCCGAACTGCTGGACGGCGCGGGTGCCGCCGACGAGCTGCCCTGCGGGGCGGTCGACGAGGAGCCGACGGCCAGGTCCTGGGCGGCGTGCGGCTTCAGCGACAGCAGCATCACCATGCCGGACACGGTGGCGGCACTCGCCAGCACGATACGGCGCAGGGGACGGTTCTTCTTCAACGCGTGCACGACGGCCTCACAGCTCGAACGACTCGTGGTGGATACGGCGGTCCGGCACGCCCGCGGCGTGCAGCGCCTGGTACAGGTCCTGGGCGAACGCGTGCGGACCGCAGATGTACACGTCGTGCTCGGCCAGGTCGGGGATGCTCGCCTGCAGCGCCCGGGCGGACAGGTCGGGCCGCTTGCCGCGGGCACCGTTGAGGGCGTAGAGGATCTTCGCCCCGCGCCAGCGCGCGACGGCCTCCAGTTCCGCGCCCAGGGCCAGGTCCTCGGCGGTGCGGGCCCGGTAGAGCAGGGTGACCTCGCCCGGCAGCGTCTCGAACAGCGCCCGCATCGGGGTGATGCCCACGCCGGCCGCTATCAGCAGCGACTTGTACGAGGTCTGCCGGTCGGCGGTCATCCCGCCGTACGGGCCCTCCGCCCACACCCGGGTGCCGGGACGCAGCATCGACACGGCGGCACTGTGCCCGCCGAGCGCCTTGACGGTGACCCGCAGCAGGTCCTTGCGGGGCGGCGCGGACAGCGAGTACGGCGTGGACGTCCAGCCCAGGCCCTGGCCGAGGAACCGCCAGCGGAAGAACTGCCCCGACTCGGCGCCCATCTCGTCCAGGTGCCGGCCGCGGATGACGATGGAGTACACGTCCGGCGACTCCTTGTGGACGGACTCCACGCTCAGCCGGTGGCGCAGGTTCAGCCGCACCGGGGCGAGGATCCGGTACCACAGCACCAGGGCGGCGACGCCCAGGTACAGCGCGTACCAGGCGGCGGTGGCGACCGGGTGGCCGTTGAAGTCGTTGCCCAGGACCAGCTGGTGGCTGAAGGCCAGGAAGACGGCGCCGTAGGTGAGGAGGTGGACGTAGTACCAGAACTCGTAGCTGACCTTGCGGCGCGCGGCGCGCATCGACGTGATGCCGACCGCGAACAGGATGACCGTGCCGATGGTCGTCTTCAGCATCTCGGGATAGTCGGTGACCACCGTCACCGTCTCGTGCCACAGCGTGGCGTGGTCCTGGGCGGCGTAACCGAGCAGGATCAGCACGACGTGCGCGACCAGCAGGCAGATCGTGTAGCGGCCCGCCATCGCGTGCCAGCGCGCCACCCGGTCCGAGCCGATCCGGCGCTCCAGCAGCGGCACCCGGGCCATCAGACCCACCAGCACCGCACAGGCGTACCCGGTCAGCAGACCGGCGATGCGCCCGGCGCCGGTCAGCCAGCCGGCCGCGCCGACCACCGAGCCGGTGTCCAGCCACCACAGGCCCACCACGGCAGCCGCACCGGCCCACAGCAGGGCGAGCAACGGGCCCGCGGGGGATCGAGGGGGAGCGGGTGTCACGGGTGGTGCCGTCCTCCGCTCGTACACGGCGGTCATGGCTGGGTCCTTTCGTCCGTCAGGCCTGCAACTCTCGCGCCGCTACTTCTGAGGAACCTCTGAACCGGGGGCCGGCCCAGCACACTCAGAGGGAACTCAGAGCGTTCCGAGACACTCCGCGGGTGAGGCAGGGCGCATCCTTGAAGGGCCATGAACACCACCCGCTCGGGCAGACCCGCCCTCACCCGCCCCGACGGCTCGCCCCTGCGCGTCCTCGTCGTCGACGACGACCCCGACCTCGCCGAGGTCCTCTCCGGTGCCCTGCGTTACGAGGGCTGGGAGGTCCGCACGGCCGGTGACGGCGGCGCCGCCCTCGCCGAGGCCCGCGAGCTGATGCCCGACGCCGTCGTCCTCGACGTGATGCTCCCCGACACCGACGGCTTCGCCGTGCTGCGCACCCTGCACTCGGTGAAGCCCGACGTCTGTGTGCTCTTCCTCACGGCCCGCGACGCGGTGGAGGACCGTATCGCCGGTATCACCGCGGGCGGCGACGACTACGTCACCAAACCCTTCAGCCTGGAGGAGGTCGTCGCCCGGCTGCGCGGACTGCTGCGCCGTGCCGGCATGGCCCGCCAGCAGGAGGAGGGGCCGCGGATGGCGGTGGGCGACCTCGTCATGGACGAGGAGGCCCGCGAGGTCACCCGCGGCGGTGAGCTGATCGAGCTGTCGCCCACCGAGTTCGAGCTGCTGCGCTTCCTGATGCGCAACCCGCGGCGCGTGCTCAGCAAGGCGCAGATCCTCGACCGGGTGTGGTCCTACGACTTCGGCGGCCAGGCCCATGTCGTGGAGCTGTACATCTCCTATCTGCGCAAGAAGGTCGACGTGGGACGCGAGCCCATGATCCACACGGTGCGCGGCGCGGGGTACGTCCTCAAGCCGGTGGGCCGGTGAGGGCGGCGGCGCGGGCCGTCGCACGGTGGGCACGCACGGTGGGGCGTCGCGCGGGCCGCCTGGTCCGCGGGATCCCCCGGCCGCGCACCATAAGGGCCCGGCTGACCGCCGGGCTCGTCGTGCTGCTCGCCATCAGCTGCGCCGCCGTCGGTCTCGCCGCGGTGCTCCAGCTCGGCGGCTTCCTGACCACTCGGCTCGACCAGCAGCTCAGAGACGTCGGCACCCGCTTCCCGGCCAGCCTGGAACACAAGAAGCAGCCACGCGACGACCGTGACGGCGACGAGAACGGCGACACCCGCAGGCAGGGAGCGGGCACCTTCGGCGCCCGGGTGAAGGACGGCATCGTCACCACGGCGGCCGTCGTGCCGAGCGGGAACGACGACTCGACGGATCTGCACAATGTGCCCCTCACCGGGCGGGACCGCGCGCAGCTCGCCGCGATCCCGGCCGACGGGCGGGGCCACAGCGTGGAGCTGTCCGCGCTGCGCTCCTATCGCGTCATGGCGGCCCACGGCCTGGACGGTGACGTGCTGATCAGCGGCCTGCCCCTGGAACCGGTCGAGGCGGCCGTGCACCGGCTGCTGCTGGTCGCCGCGGTCGTCTTCGGCGCCGCCCTCGCCATCACCGGTGTCGCCGGAGCCCTGTGGGTACGGCTGTCCCTGCGGCCGCTGCAACGGGTCGCCGCGACCGCCCGCCGGGTCAGCGAACTCCCGCTGGCCAGCGGCGAGGTCGCGCTGCCCTCCCGCGCCCCCGGGGCCGACCCGCGCACCGAGGTGGGGCAGGTGGCGGGCGCCTTCAACCGGATGCTCGGCCATGTGGAGGACGCGCTCACCAAACGGCACTCCTCCGAGGAGCGGCTGCGCCGCTTCGCCGCCGACGCCAGTCATGAGCTGCGCACCCCCGTCGCCTCGGTGCGCGGCCACGCCGAACTGGCCCTGCTGCACCCCGGCCCGGTGCCGCCGCAGGTGACGCGGGCCCTGGAGCGCATCGCCGCCGAGTCCGCGCGGATGGGCGAGATGGTCGACGAGATGCTGCTGCTGGCCCGCCTGGACGCCGGCCGCCCCCTGGAACGGCTCCCCGTCGACCTCACCCGGCTCGTCCTGGACGCGGTGACCGACGCGCGCGCCGCGGGCCCCGGGCACCGGTGGGCGCTGGAGCTGCCCGAGGAGCCCGTGACCGTCACCGGTGACGCGCACCGTCTCCAGCAGGTGCTGGCCAATCTGCTGGCCAACGCCCGGCTGCACACGCCCGCCGGGACCACGGTGACCGCGGCCCTGGAGACCGAGGCCGGGACGGCCGTCGTCACCGTGCACGACGACGGGCCCGGCGTGCCGGACGAGGTGCAGCCCGGCGTCTTCGAGCGGTTCACCCGGGCCGACCGCCGCCGCACCGAGGCGACCGGTGGCGGCGCGGGCCTCGGCCTGTCGATCGTGGCGGCGGTGACGGAGGCGCACGGCGGCACGGTGGGCCTGGAGAGCAAGCCGGGCTCGACGACGTTCTCGGTCCGCCTGCCGGTGGCCGTCAGTACCGGGTGATCGCCGTCGGTCCGTCGGTCGTGCCGATGGCGATGTGCGGGGCGCGTGCCGGGTCGGCCCACGCCAGGATGCGGCGCATCGCCTCCTTCGGCACCGAGACGCAGCCGGCCGTCGCCCCGCTGCCGTTGACGTGCAGGAAGATCCCGGCGCCGCGGCCGCGTACCGGACGGTCGTAGTTGAAGCCGATGACCAGCGCGTGCGCGTACTGCACCGGGTAGGTGATCAGGTGTTCCGCGTCAGGGGCGCCGCAGTCAGCGGGGAGCGGTTGCGTCCAGCGGTTGTAGGAGCGGGAACCGTTGTCCTGGCACCACCAGGAGTCCCGGCGGACCGGCCGGTAGGGCTCGGTGGTGCCGGGCGGCGGCGCCTCGGTGCCGAAGGCGAACGGCAGGCCGTACAGCCCGGTCGGGGTGGTGTCCGTGCCCTGGACGCGTGAGGCGCCCTCGGCGAGGCCGTTCGCCCCGAACCGTGCCACCGCCGAACCGGCACGCGTCCAGTGGCCGTGGCGCCGGTCCCACCAGGTGACGGTGCCGGTCGTGGCGCGTGCCGCGGGGGCTTCGGCGGTGATCAGCTGGCGGCCGCCGCCGGTGTCCGCGAGCCGGGCGGCCAGCGGCCGCGGCCGGTTTGCCGGTGCGGAGGCGGCCGCCGCGGCCGGCGTGAGCAGGGACAGGGACGCGAGGAGGGCGACGGCACCTGGGCGCATGCCTCAGAAGCTAGCCGGAGGCAGTGGCAGCGGCAGCCCGGGGAGTCCGTCCAGGCTGGTCGCCACGTGGTCCTTCTTGGTGAAGTACGCGCTCAGCGAGGCGTCGTCCTCGCGCGCGAACCGCTTGCCGTGCAGGTCGCGGTCCTCGTCGTACGTCATGAAGGGCACCGCGTATCCGCAGGTGTCCCGGACGAGTTCGGCCGTGACGACGATGACGGCCCGCAGACCGTGCGCGGCGGGGTCGATACCGGGGAAGCGGGTGAGGAGACCGGGGAAGCGCGGGTCGTCGCGGAAGACCGGCTCGCCGCGCCCGTGGACGCGCACGATGTTCGGCGGGCCCTGGAAGGCGCACCACATCAGGGTGATCCGCCCGTTCTCCCGCAGATGGGCGATCGTCTCGGCGTTCGACCCGGCGAAGTCGAGGTAGGCCACGGTGTGGTCGTCCAGCACCGCGAACGAGCCGCGCAGGCCCTTGGGGGAGAGGTTGACGGTGCCGTCCCCGGACAGCGGGGCGGTCGCCGTGAAGAAGAGGGGCTGCGACTCGATGAACGTACGGAGTCTGCCGTCGATGCGTTCGTAGGTCTTTCCCATGTCCGCCGATTATCGACGGGATCCGTTCGGCCGTCCGGGGATTTTCCGCGTACGGCGGTGCGCTCCCGGCGGCGCCGTCACCGCGGCCGCCCCGGCCGGCGCTCGAACGGGGCGGCCGCGGCTGCCTGTCACGTCACTTGGTGAGCGTGCAGGCGGCCAGCGAGTCCAGGCCGGTGGGCTTGGTGGAGGTGCGGCCGATGGCGATGGCGATGCGGTCGATGGTGGAGACGCGCTTGTCCTTGAGGGGGCCGAGGATGGCGTTGTTGACGAAGTTGGGTCCGCCCTGGCCGACGGTGTTCCGGAGCCGGGTGTTGGCTTCCTGGATCTGTGTGTTCAGGAGGGTGAGGTTGCGGTCGACCTCGGCCTGGGCGGAGGCGGGGACCGCGGGCAGCTGCGACTTCACGTCCGGGCAGGTGATGGTGCCGGCGCCGCTCGCGGCCGTCGAGCCGCCGCCCGTGCTGCCGCTCGCCTGCTGGGTGGCCGTGGCACCGGGCGCGGCCGTCGCGGTGCCGGATCCCGTGCCGCCGGTCGCGGTGCCGCCGGTGCCGAGCGTGCAGGCGGCCAGCGAGTCCAGGCCGGTGGGCTTGGTGGAGGTGCGGCCGATGGCGATGGCGATGCGGTCGATGGTGGAGACGCGCTTGTCCTTGAGGGGGCCGAGGATGGCGTTGTTGACGAAGTTGGGTCCGCCCTGGCCGACGGTGTTCCGGAGCCGGGTGTTGGCTTCCTGGATCTGTGTGTTCAGGAGGGTGAGGTTGCGGTCGACCTCGGCCTGGGCGGAGGCGGGGACCGCGGGCAGCTGCGACTTCACGTCCGGGCAGGTGATGGTGCCGGGGTCCGCCAGGGTGCGGGCGTTCTGGGCGGCGTCGCTCCCGGACGACTGGCCGGCGAGGGCGGACCCGGCGATGACCGCGCCGGAGAGCACCACGGCGGCGGCGCCGCCGATCATCACGACGCGACGCTTGTTGTACTTCGGAAGTGCCCTGGACATGCGGAGACCTCACTAGGGTCAGGGGTGGTCGACAGGAGCGGCGCCGTGCTCGGTGGGGAGTACGGGAAAGCGGTTGCGGTTGTTCAAGGAAGTTTCAGATTGGTCGTGCACACGTCGAGAAGGGTCCGTCCGGCCCACTCGGATTGACGAATCATGCAGACCTCTGCATACTCATGCAGGTCGATACCGTCCGTGCCGGACAGGTGCAGCAGCGTGAGGAGCGGCGCAAGTGAGCAGCAACAGCGGTGACGTACGGCTCTGGGGCGGCCGTTTCGCCGACGGTCCCGCCGAGGCCCTGGCCAAGCTGTCCGCGTCCGTCCACTTCGACTGGCGGCTCGCGCCCTACGACATCGCCGGCTCCCGCGCCCACGCGCGCGTGCTGCACAAGGCGGGACTGCTCACCGAGGACGAGCTGACCCGGATGCTCGGCGGACTCGACCGGCTGGAGGCCGACGTCGCCTCCGGCGCGTTCACCGGCACCATCGCCGACGAGGACGTGCACACCGCCCTCGAGCGCGGCGTCCTGGAACTCCTCGGCCCCGACCTCGGCGGCAAACTGCGCGCGGGCCGCTCCCGCAACGACCAGATCGCCACCCTCTTCCGGATGTACCTGCGGGACCACGCCCGGATCGTCGGCGGCCTGATCGCCGATCTCCAGGACGCGCTGATCGGCCTCGCGGAGGCCCACCCGGCCGTCGCGATGCCGGGCCGCACCCACCTCCAGCACGCCCAGCCGGTGCTCTTCGCCCACCATGTCCTCGCCCACGTCCAGGCACTGTCCCGGGACGCCGAGCGGCTGCGCCAGTGGGACGAGCGCACCGCCGTCTCGCCGTACGGCTCCGGTGCCCTCGCGGGTTCCTCGCTGGGCCTCGACCCGGAGGCGGTCGCGGCGGACCTCGGCTTCGAGCGCGGCAGCGTCGGCAACTCCATCGACGGCACCGCCTCGCGCGACTTCGCCGCCGAGTTCGCCTTCATCACGGCGATGATCGGCGTCGACCTGTCCCGCATCGCCGAGGAGATCATCATCTGGAACACGAAGGAGTTCTCCTTCGTGACCCTGCACGACGCGTTCTCCACCGGCTCGTCGATCATGCCGCAGAAGAAGAACCCCGACATCGCCGAGCTGGCGCGCGGCAAGTCCGGCCGCCTGATCGGCAACCTGACCGGCCTGATGGCCACCCTCAAGGCCCTGCCGCTCGCCTACAACCGCGACCTCCAGGAGGACAAGGAGCCCGTCTTCGACTCCTGCGACCAGCTGGAGGTCCTGCTCCCCGCCTTCACCGGCATGATCGCCACCCTCACCGTGCACCGCGAGCGCATGACGGAACTGGCCCCGGCCGGCTTCTCGCTGGCCACCGACATCGCCGAGTGGCTGGTCAAGCAGGGCGTGCCGTTCCGGGTGGCGCACGAGGTCGCCGGCGAGTGCGTGAAGGCCGCGGAGGCCGAGGGCAAGGAACTCGACGAGCTCACCGACGAGCAGTTCGCCAAGATCAGCGCCCACCTCACCCCCGAGGTGCGCTCGGTCCTGAACGTCCCCGGCGCCCTGGCCTCCCGCGACGGCCGCGGCGGCACGGCGCCCGGCGCGGTCGCCGTCCAGCTCACCGAGGTCAAGGCGGACCTGGCCGTCCAGTACGGCTGGGCCGGCGCCCGGAAGTGACGTACCGGGTCCGCTGAACGGGCGGGCGGGGGCGGTGCCGCAGCCGTGCGGCACCGCCCCCGCCCGCCGGTACCTGATCACGGGTTACGTTGGGGGCGAGCCGTACCGGAGCAGAACGAACGGAGCCCCGTGATGTCCTTCGCCCGACTGGCCTCGGCGACGACCGCCACCTGCCACCTCGGCCTCGGTCTCGCCGCCGTCGGCCGTCCCGGCTACATCAATCTCGGCCGGGACCGGGACCTGCCGCCCGACCGCAGCGTCGGCGCCCTGCGCGAACGCACCCACGACCTCCTCGACGCCGCCTACGCCCAGGGCGTGCGCTACTTCGACGCCGCCCGCTCCTACGGCCGCTCCGAGGAGTTCCTCGCCGACTGGCTCCGCACCCGCCCCGAGGCCGCCGACGTCGTCGTCGGCAGCAAATGGGGCTACACCTACACCGCCGGCTGGTCGTCCGACGCCGGGACGCACGAGGTCAAGGACCACAGCCTCGCCGCCTACGAGCGCCAGCGCGCCGAGACCGACGCCCTGCTGGGCGACCGGCTGGACCTCTACCAGATCCACTCCGTGACCCCCGAGAGCCCCGCCCTCACCGACAAGGAACTGCACGCCAGGCTCGCGGACGCCGCCGACCGGGGCGTCACCGTCGGCTTCTCCACCAGCGGTCCCGCCCAGGCCGAGGCGATCCGCAGCGCCCTGGAGATCACCGTCGGGGGCCGTCCCCTGTTCGGCACCGTCCAGTCCACCTACAACCTCCTGGAGACCTCGGCCGGGCCCGCCCTCGCCGAGGCCCACGCGGCCGGGCTCACGGTGATCGTCAAGGAGGGCATGGCCAACGGCCGTCTCGCGGGGTCCGCCGCCCCGGAGATCCTGAAGACCGTCGCGGCGGAGACCTCCATGGGCTGCGACGCCGTCGCCCTCGCCGTCGTCCTGCACCGCCCCTGGGCCGAGGTCGTCCTCTCCGGCGCCGCGACCACCAGCCAGCTCGGCTCCAACCTCCACGCCGCCGCCGTCGCCCTGGACGAGCGCCAGCTGGACCGCCTCGCCACGCTGGTGGAGGAACCGGGCGAGTACTGGAGCCGGCGCGGACAGCTGCCCTGGCACTGACACCTCGACCGGAGAGGGGTCGTGAGACGCGCACGCCTATGGTGAGACATCGACGTCTCATGTGGGTTAGAGTCGTCTCATGGCCGTCGACCGTGACCACGTACTGCGCACCGCCGCAGCCCTGCTGACGCGCAAAGCCACCTCCACCATGGACGAGGTGGCCAGGGCCGCCGGGATCAGCCGCGCCACGCTGCACCGCCACTTCGCCGGGCGCGACGCCCTCGTACGGGCGCTGGAGTCGCTCGGCATCGCGGAGTGCGAGCGGGTGCTGGACGCGGCCCGCCTCGACGGGGGACCGGCTCCCGACGCGGTACGGCGGCTGGTCGCCGGGATCGAACCGGTGGCCGGGCTGCTGGCCTTCCTCTACACCGAGAACCAGCTGTTCGAGGGCGAGGAGCAGAACGCGGGCTGGGCCAGGATCGACGGCCGTATCGCCGCGCTGTTCCGCCGCGGCCAGGCGGACGGCGCGTTCCGCATCGACCTGACCCCCGCCTGGCTCACCGAGGCCCTCTTCGGCCTGCTCGCCTCCGGCGCCTGGGCGGTGGCCGAGGGCCGGGTGGCCCGCAACGACTACACCCGCATGATCACCGAACTGCTGCTCGGCGGCGTACTGCGCGGCCGGCGGGCGGACCCGGCGCACGGGGAGGAATCATGACCGGCACCCTGCGGCCGGCGATCACCGCCGGGGAGGCACGGCGGCAGGGCCGCTGGCTCGCGCTGTCCGTCCTCGTCCTCGCCGTGCTGCTGGTGGCGGTCGACGCGACCGTCCTCGGTCTCGCGACCCCGTACATCAGCGAGGACCTGGAGCCGTCGGGCACCCAGCTGCTCTGGATCGGCGACGTCTACTCCTTCGTCATCGCCGGTCTGCTCGTCTCCATGGGAAGCCTCGGCGACCGCATCGGCCGCAAACGGATCCTGCTCGGCGGCGCCACCGCGTTCGGCGCGGTGTCCGTGCTGAACGCCTACGCGACGACCCCGGGGACGATGATCCTGGCGCGGGCGCTGCTCGGCGTCGCGGGCGCGACCCTGATGCCCGCCACGCTCGCCCTGATCCGCAACCTCTTCCACGACCCGCGCGAGCGCAGCCTCGCCGTCGGCATCTGGGGAGCCACGGCCTCCGCGGGCACCGCGGTCGGCCCCATCACCGGGGGCTTCCTGCTCGAGCACTTCTGGTGGGGCTCGGTGTTCCTGATCAACCTGCCCGTGATGGCGGTCCTGGTCCTGGTCGGCATCCGCACCCTGCCCGAGTCACGAGACCCGGCTCCCGGCCCCTGGGACATGAGCAGCGTCGTGCTCTCGCTGGTCGGCGTGATCGGCGTGGTCTACGCCGTCAAGGAGGCCGCGGCCCACGGCCCCACCCCGCCCTCCGCGGCCGCGGGACTGCTGGGCGCGGCGGCGCTGTACGGGTTCGTCCGCCGCCAGCTCACGCTCCCGGCCCCGCTGCTGGACATCCGGCTGTTCCGGAACCGGGGTTTCAGCGCCGCCGTCCTCGCCGACCTGCTGACCGTGCTCGGCATGTCGGGTCTGGTGTTCTTCCTGTCGCAGTATCTGCAACTCGTCCAGGGCAGGCCGCCGTTCGAGGCGGGGCTGGCCGAACTGCCCGCAGCGGTGGGCGCGGTGGCGGCGGGCCTGGTCGCGGGGCGCGCGGCCCGGCGCTTCTCGGTACGGGCCGTGGTCTCCGGCGGCCTGGCGGCGGTGGGCCTCGCCCTGGCCGCGCTGGCGACGATCGACCGCTCCACCGGCTATCCGGTGCTGGGCGCCGCGCTCCTGGTCGTGGGCGTCGGCGCGGGCTTCTCCTTCACGGTGACCGCGGACGTCATCCTGGCCGGGGTGCCCAGGGAACAGGCGGGTGCGGCGTCGGCGGTCTCGGAGACGGCGTACGAACTGGGCGCGGCCCTGGGCATCGCCCTGCTCGGCACGATCGTGACCAGCGTCTACCGTGCCTTCCCGGCCCCGCCGGGCATCCCGTCGGCGGCCCGGGAGTCCCTCGGTGCGGCGGTGCGGGCGGCCGGGTCACTCCCGCCCCGCACGGCGGCCCGGCTGCTCACCGCCGCGAGGGAGTCCTTCGTACAGGGCCTGACCCTGGCCTCGGCGGTGGGAGCGGCGGTACTCCTCCTGGCAGCGGGCACGGCCTGGCACCTGCTGAGGGACCAGCACCTGGAGAACACCGAGTGACGGTCCCGTTCGCGGTGGCCGCCCGCGAGAGGTCACCGCGCGCCCGGTGACCCCGTCCCGTGGAGCGGGCTCAGGCAGCCTTGGCCTTGGTGGCGTAGATGTCCACGTACTCCTGCCCCGACAGCCGCATGACCTCGGTCATCACGGAGTCGGTCACCGCCCGCAGCACATACCGGTCCCGGTCCATCCCCTCGTACCGGGAGAACTCCATCGCCTCTCCGAACCGCACCGTCACCCGGCTGGGCCGCGGCATCCCCGACCCGCTCGGCTGGATCTTGTCGGTGCCGATCATGGCGAACGGCACGACGGGCGCCCCGGTCATCAGCGTCAGCCGTGCGATCCCCGTACGCCCCCGGTACAGGCGGCCGTCGGGGGACCGCGTGCCCTCGGGGTAGATGCCGAAGACGTTGCCCTCCTCCAGGATCCGCCGCCCGGTCATCAGGGCGGCGACCCCGCCCTTGCCGCCGTCGCGGTCGACGGGGATCATGCCGACCCCGGTGAAGAACCAGGCCATCAGCCGGCCCTTGACGCCCTTGCCGGTGACGTACTCGTCCTTGCCGATGAAGAGCACCTGACGGTCGCAGACCAGGGGAAGGATCATCGAGTCGATGAAGGTGAGGTGATTGCCCGCCAGGATGACGGGCCCCTCGGCGGGGATGTGCTCCACGCCCTCCACCCGGGGGCGGAACATCAGGCGCATGATCGGTCCGAGCACTGCCTTGATGAGGGTGAAGCGGGACAACGTGCCCTCCGGTGTGAAGAGGAAGCCGAGGCGAATCGTATGAGTCTGTGCAGGTGAGGACGATACTCGCGGCCCGGGGGGTAGCGCACGTCGACGGCGCGCGGTTCACCGAGGTCTTACGTGAGGTTGACGCTCGTTCACCTGCGGTGGCGTCACGGGATCCGTCCGTGACCTTCCCGCGGCGATGTGACGGACATCGCGCCCGCCCCCGCCGCCTCCCCTCCTGCCCCGTACCCCTCCCGGTCCCGCCCCCGGCCCCACTCCCGCTGTACTCCCCGAGTTGACCCCGCGCTCTCCCGCCCGTCATGCCCGTCCCCCTACGATCACCCCGCACCGACGGCGTACCCGGAGGGCGGGGGCGCCGGACCCAGACGCCCGGCGGACGGCAGGAGACCACGCATGGACACGCAGCGGCCGGACAGCACGCACGACGCCCGCGACGCCCACGGAGCGGACGCGGCGGACGAGCCGTCCGGGCCGGCGCACGGCACCGGCCGCCGTTTCCTGCTCGGTGCCGCCGTGCTGGGCGCGGGCGGTGCGGTCCTCGGGCTCGGCGGCACCGCCGGAGCCGCGGGGGCCGGTGCGGCGGCGGGCCGCGGGGGTCTCAGGAGCCTTCCGGTGCCGGCGATCATCGGACACCGCGGCACCAGCGGCTACCGCCCCGAGCACACCTTCGGTTCCTACGAGCTGGCCCTCGACCTGGGCGCCGACATCGTCGAGGCCGGGGACCTCGTGCCCACCAGGGACGGCCACCTGGTCTGCCGTCACGAGCCGGAGATCGGCGGCACGACGGACGTCGCCGACCACCCCGAGTTCGCCGCCCGGCGGACCACCAAGCTGCTGGACGGCGTCTCCACCACCGGCTGGTTCACCGAGGACTTCACGCTCGCCGAGCTGAAGACCCTGCGCGCCGTCGAGCGCATCCCCGCCAACCGGCCGCACAACACCCTCTACAACGGCCGCTGGGAGATCCCCACCTTCGAGGAAGTCCTGAAGTGGCAGGACGAGCAGACCCGCAGGCGCGGCAAGCAGGTCTGGATCTACCCCGAGACCAAGCACCCCACCTACTTCCGCAAGCTGGGCCTGGGCCTGGAGGAGCGGGTCGCCAAGCTGCTGCACAGGTACGGCAAGGGCAAGCGGAACTCGCCGGTGATCCTGCAGTCCTTCGAGCCGGGCAGCATCCAGCGCCTCAACACCCTCGTCGACAACCCCCTGGTGGTGCTGCTGTCCTCGGCGGGCAGCCGCCCCTGGGACTTCGTCGAGGCGAACGACCCGCGCACCGTCGCCGACCTGATCACGCCCGGGGGCCTGAGGGAGATCGCCGGTTACGCGCAGGGCATCGGCCCGACCCTGGACCTGGTGATCCCGCGGAACACCGACGGCACCCTGGGCACGCCCACGACGCTGGTCGCCGACGCGCACAAGGCGGGGCTGGTCCTGCACCCTTACACCATGCGCAACGAGAACCCGTTCCTGCCCGCGGAGTTCCGGAAGGGGACGGCCGCGGACGCGTACGGCGACGCGTTCGGTGCGTTCCGCGCCTACTTCGCGACCGGGATCGACGGGGTGTTCACCGACAACGCGGACACCGGACTGCTGGCCCGCGCGGACTTCCTCGCCGGCTGACTCCGTTCGCGGCCGTACACGCAGCACAAGTCCTCCTCCCGCGCGAGAGGGCACCCCCGTCGGCTATCTCACAGCCCCACCCCGGCACGGAATGCCTGAGATGTCCGGGAGGTCCGCAGCCGGCGGCGGTTGCCGGGCCTCCACCCCGGGGATAGGAGTGGTTGAACCAGCTGATCAGGTGGGAGGCGTGCGCGCATGGGCATGAGCGTGACCATCTCGGGGGCGACCGAGCGAGACGCGGAGCAGATCTTCAGGTTGCAGTACCTGTGCTTCCAGAGCGAGGCGGCACTGTACGGCAACTACCACATCGACCCGCTCGTCCAGAGTCTCGAATCCGTCCGTCACGAACTCACCGAGGACTGCGTCATCGTGGCGCGGCTCGGTGACGAAGTCGTCGGCTCGGTGCACGGGTCGGTGACGGCGGAGGGCGCGGCCGCCATCAACAAACTCTGCGTCCACCCCCGTCTCCAGGGCCACGGCGTCGGCGCCCGCCTGCTGCACGCGGCCGAGACGGCGCTCACCGCGGACCACGGCGCCAAGCGGTTCCGCCTGGAGGCCGGCCATCGCAGCGAGGGCAGTCTGCGGCTGTACCGCCGGGTCGGCTACGAGCGGGTGGGCACCGCCAAGGGACACGACGGTGTGCCGGTGATCGTCCTGGAGAAGCCCGCCGAGACGTACGCCGCCACCGCCTGACCCCGCCGGCGGCCCGACCCCGACCGCGCCACCGGCCGGACCGGCGCCGTGGGACCGGGGCCGCGGCAGGGCTACGGCGCCGCGGTGCGGGACCTGCGCAGCCAGTACAGCGCCGAGACCGGCAGCAGCACCGGGATGAAGACGTATCCGGCGCCGTAGGACGACCACACGGTCGAGTCCGGGAACGCCGACGGCTCGACCAGGGTCCACGTCCCGACGACCAGCACGCCCGCGAGTTCGGCGGCGCAGCACAACTGCGCCGCCCTGCGGGCCGTCTCCCCGCCGCGGACCAGCGAGTACGTGATGAAGCCGTACACCACGCCCGCGACCGCGGACAGCGTGTAGGCGAGCGGGGCCCTGCCGAAGTCGGTGGCGATCTGGAACACCGAGCGCGACACCGCGCCGACCACCATCACCCCGTAGAACCAGACGAGCAGCATGCCCGGCCCGCTGATCAGGCGGGTCCTCGCGGGCTTCTCCTGCGTGGCGGTCACCTCAGCCTCCCCAGATGTCGTAGAGCCGCACCTCGAGGACGGCGAGGACGACGCCGCCGGCGGCGACCGTCACCGAGCCCCACCGGGTCCGTTCCGCGAGCGACATCATCCCGGCGGCCGGGACGCACGCGAACGCCCCCAGCAGATACGCCACGAAGATCGTCGTGCCCTGTTCCGGTTTCCCGCCCCGCGCCAGCAGCACGATCCCGGTCACCAGGGAGATCAGCGCCAGCAGCGAGACCACGGCCATACCGATGAAGTGCCAGTCCTTCGTCGGCTGGTCGCGGTAGGCGGCCCAGCCGCACCACGCGGCGAGCAGCAGCGCGGCGACCCCGGTCACCAGCGTCAGGGCAGTGAACATGCGGCGACCCTATTACGGGCGGTGCGCGGCGATCGCGCCGGGCCCGGGTGCCGTCGGGTGCGTGGTGTTGACCACAGCCCGCCCGCGGAGGGGAGCGGGCGGGAGCCCGGGGCGGCGGCCCGCTCCGGCCCGTCAGTACTGGTCAAGGCCGGGTCCGGCCGGGTCCGGGCAGCCGTCCCGGCACTGTCCGCGCGTGTCCGTAATGTGGACAGGGCGGATTTCTCGACACCGTATGTCTGCTTTACTGATCGCATGACCACGACGAGCTGCCGCAGCACTGCGACCGAGGCGACCAGGACGCCCGGTGCTCGTTGTATGTGTCGAATGTGCGCCTTCTAGAGGGCCCCCGCACCGCCTGACAAGTCTCGCGCCCCGAAGCGAGCAGCCCCGGCACGTCCGTACGCCGCACCGCCGCGTCCGTGACCGCTGCCCGTCGGCGCACCGCGTTCCCCCGCTCCGACCGCCTCCGGCGGGAACCGTGCCGCGCCCCGAAGCAATGCAGCCGTGCGCCCGGGCCCACCCGCGCCCGCGCACTCGACAGTGACGGAAACCCACGTGATCACCACCACGGGCCTCACCAAGGTCTACCGCTCCCGCGGCCGGGAGGTCACCGCCCTCGACGGCGTCGACCTGCACGTCCGCGAAGGCGAGGTGTACGGCGTCATCGGCCAGTCCGGCGCCGGCAAGTCCTCGCTCATCCGCTGCGTCAACCTGCTGGAACGTCCCACCGCCGGAACGGTGACCGTCGACGGGCGCGACCTCACCGCCCTCGCCGGGCGCGGACCCCGGGCCGGCAAGGAGCTGCGGCGGGCGCGCAGCCGTATCGGCATGGTCTTCCAGCACTTCAACCTGCTGTCCACCCGCACCGTGCAGGACAACGTCGAACTGCCGCTGGAGATCCTCGGCAGGTCCGGCAGGGAACGGTCCCGCAAGGCGCTCGAACTGCTCGACCTGGTCGGCCTCGCCGACCAGGCCAGGGCCTACCCGGCCCAGCTGTCCGGCGGCCAGAAGCAGCGCGTCGGCATCGCCCGCGCCCTGGCGGGCGACCCCAAGGTGCTGCTGTCCGACGAGGCGACCAGCGCCCTCGACCCGGAGACCACCCGCTCCATCCTCCAGCTGCTGCGCGACCTCAACCGGCAGCTCGGCCTGACCGTCCTGCTCATCACCCACGAGATGGACGTCGTCAAGAGCGTGTGCGACTCGGCCGCCCTCATGGAGAACGGCCGTGTCGTCGAGTCCGGCACCGTCGGCGAACTGCTCGCCACCCCGGGCTCCGAACTGGCCGCCGCGCTCTTCCCGGTGGGCGGCACGGGCAGCGGGGACGAGCACACCGTCGTCGACGTCACCTTCCAGGGCGAGGCCGCCACCCGGCCCGTCATCTCCCGGCTGTCCCGCACCTACAACATCGACATCTCGATCCTCGGCGCCGCCATCGACACCGTCGGCGGGCTCCAGATCGGCCGGATGCGCATCGAACTGCCCGGCCGCTACGAGGACAACGTGGTGCCCATCGGCTTCCTGCGTGAACAGGGCCTGCAGATTGACGTCGTGGAACGCGCGGCCGGGGCGTCCGCGCCGGTGAAGGAAGGGGCCAAGTGATGGGGACCGACTGGTCGGAGATGCAACCGCTGCTGTCGCAGGCGTGTTGGGACACCCTCTACATGGTGGGCTGGTCCACCCTGATCGCCGTCGTCGGCGGACTTCCGCTCGGCATCCTGCTCGTCCTCACCGACCGCGGCGGCCTGCTGCAGAACGTCGTGGCGAACAAGGTCATCGGCCAGGTCGTGAACATCGCCCGCTCGATGCCGTTCATCATCCTGATGGTCGCGCTCATGTCGTTCACCCGCTGGATCACCGGGACCACCATCGGCCGTGAGGCCGCCATCGTGCCGCTCGCCGTCGGCGCCATCCCGTTCTTCGCGCGGCTGGTCGAGACGGCCGTCCGCGAAGTGGACGGCGGGCTCGTCGAGGCCGTGCAGGCGATGGGCGGCAACACCTGGACGGTGGTGCGCAAGGTCCTCGTCCCCGAGGCCCTGCCCTCCCTGATCTCCAGCACCACGACCACGGTCGTCGCGCTGATCGGCTACTCCGCCATGGCCGGCACCGTCGGCGCCGGCGGCCTCGGCGACATCGCCATCCGCTACGGCTACCAGCGCTTCGAGACCCAGCTGATGTGGATCACCGTGGTGATCCTGGCCGTCGTCATCTCGGCCATCCAGTTCGCCGGCGACCTCGCCGCCCGTTCCCTGCACCGCCGCGGCGGCCACTCCGGTCCGGCGCCCAGGCTCCGCCTGCTGAAGGCCAGGGAGCCCGGGGCCGCGACCGAGCCCGCGACCGCGGCCGCCGAGGCCGGCAAGGCCCTCTGACCCCCGGCCCGCGCCTCCTCACCCACGGCACACCTCCTCACCGCACCCCCACCCGCAGACTCCCCGCACACCCCGCGGGGCCGCACCACCCCTCAGGAAAGGCACTTTTCGTGCGTAACACCGCCAAGATCACCACCGCCGTCCTCGCCGCCGGAGCCCTCACCCTGGCGCTCTCCGCCTGCGGCTCGGACAAGGGCTCGTCCTCCTCCGGCTCCGCCGACTACAGCGGCCCGCTCGTCGTCGCCGCCAGCCCCGTCCCGCACGCCGAGATCCTCGACTACATCAAGCAGCATCTCGCGAAGAAGGCCGGACTCGACCTGGAGGTCAAGGAGTTCCAGGACTACATCGTCCCGAACACCGCGACCGAGGACGGCTCGGTGGACGCCAACTACTTCCAGACCAAGCCCTACCTCGACGACTTCAACAGCAAGCGCGGCACCCACATCGTGCCCGTCGTCACCGTGCACCTCGAGCCGCTGGGCCTCTACTCCCACAAGGTCAAGAGCGCCGACGCGCTCAAGAGCGGTGCGACCGTCGCGGTCCCCAACGACGCCTCCAACGAGGCCCGCGCGCTGAAGCTGCTCGCCGACAACGGACTCATCACCCTCAAGTCCGGCGCCGGCACCGAGGCCACCCCGCAGGACATCACCAAGAACCCCAAGAACCTGAAGTTCAAGGAGGTCGAGGCCGCCCAGACCGCGCGCTCCCTCGACGACGTGGACGCCGCCGTCGTCAACGGCAACTACGCGATCTCCGCGAACCTCAAGCCCGCCAAGGACGCCCTCGTCCTGGAATCCGCGAAGAACAACCCCTACGGCAACTTCCTCGCCGTCAAGAAGGGCAACGAGAAGGACCCGCGGGTGAAGAAGCTCGCCAAGCTCCTCACCTCGCCCGAGGTCAAGAAGTTCATCGAGGACAAGTACCAGGGCTCGGTCATCCCGGCCTTCTGAGATCCGCGCCTCGCCCGACACCCGCATGCCGCCACGCACGGGGTCCGCTCCCTCACCCCGAGTGGGCCCCGTCGTGCCGTTCAGTGGTTTCATGCTGCATGCTGGGCAGTTCGCAGGCCCCCAGGATTTCCGAAGGTTACGGAGCGGCGCATGACGAGCACCTTCCCCGACATCTCCATCAGCACGGAGCGGTTGGTGCTTCGTCACCTCGACGAGGACGACGTGCGCGCGCTGTCCGAGATGATGAACGACGAGCAGGTCGGGGCCTGGACCGACCTGCCCCAGCCGTTCACCGAGGACCACGCCCGCGCCTGGATCACCGAGCAGGCCCCGGCCGAACGGGCCGCGGGCCGCGGACTCGACCTCGCCGTCGCGGAGTTCCTCACCCAGCGCCTCGTCGGAGTCGTCCGGCTGGCCAGGACCAACTGGCGCGTCCGGGCCACCGAACTGGCGTGTGTCATCGCCCCCTGGGCGCGCGGCGAGGGCTACGCCTCCGAAGCCGCCCTCGCCACCGCCCAATGGCTCTTCGGCGCCCAGCGGTTCGAACGCGTCGAGCTGCGCACCGCCGCCGACAACGCCGCCGCCCAGCAGGTCGCCCAGAAGATCGGCTGCATCAGCGAGGGCGTCCTGCGCAACGCCTGCATAGCGCGGGTCCGCACCGACGACGGCACCTGGTCCGACATCCGCACCGACTACATCGTCTGGAGCCTGCTGCCCGAGGACATCGAGGGCGCGGGACAGCTCACCGACCCCGACGGCTTCATGTCGTACGCCGACTGGAACTGAGGCCCCCGCGGGACCTGTCACGGCGCAGGTCACGGGACCTGTCCCGGACGCGCGCACCGGCCCCTTCCGTCGGACTGTTCCGGACACGTCCCGAACCGCCCCGTCGCCGCATTCGCCCCGGTCGACCGGGTACGCTCACGGAGTCCGCCTCCGACGCGGGCCGCCCCCCCACGACCCGCGCGACACCCTGGAGACTGACGACGATGGCCGACCGGGTCACGGTGATCGGCTGGGACGGCTCGCCGCTGAACGGCGCGGCACGCGCCGCCCTCGGCGCCGCCACCCTGGTCGCGGGCGCCCTCCACCACCTGGCGCTCCCCGAGGTGCCGCCCACCGCCGAACGCATCCGGCTGGGCAGCCTCGCCCTCGCAGCCCGCGCCGTCGCCGCCCACCGCGGCACCGCGGTCGTGCTCGCCGACGGCGACCCCGGCTTCTTCGGCGTCGTACGGGCCCTGCGCGCACCCGAGTTCGGCCTCGAGGTCGAGGTCGTCCCCGCCGTCTCCTCCGTCGCCGCCGCCTTCGCCCGCGCCGGAATGCCCTGGGACGACGCCCAGGTGGTCGTCGCCCACCGGCGCACCCTGCGCCGCGCGGTGAACGTGTGCCGCGCCCACTCCAAGGTCGCCGTCCTCACCTCGCCCGGCGCCGGACCCGCCGAACTCGGCCTGCTCCTCGACGGCGTGCACCGCACCTTCGTCATCTGCGAGGAACTCGGCACCGAGCGCGAGCGTGTCACCGTCGTCACCTCCGACAAGGCCCCCGACCACAGCTGGCGCGACCCCAACGTCGTCATCGTCATCGGCGGCACGGGCGGCACCGGCGGCGGCCCCACCGGGCCGGGGGAGGGCGCCTGGATCAACGGGCGCGACCCGGGCGCCGGACCGCGCGGCTGGACCCAGCCCGCCGAGGCCTACGGCGCCCCGCTCGGCGAGGGCGAGACGGAACCGCTGCGTGCCGCCCAACTGGCCCGGCTCGGACCGCGTGTCGGGGACCTGGTGTGGGACATCGGCTGCGGCAGCGGCGCGTTCGCCACCGAGGCCGCGCGCAGCGGCGCCGCCGTCATCGCCGTCGACCGGGACCCCGAGGCGTGCGCCCGCGCCGAGGCGGCGGCCCGCCGCTTCGGCGTCCAGCTCCACGTCGTGCACGGCAGCGCGCCGCACGTCCTGGAGAACCTGCCCGAACCGGACGTCGTACGGATCGGCGGCGGAGGCGCGGCGGTGGTCTCCGCCGTCGCCGACCGGCGCCCGCAGCGGGTCGTCACCCGTGCCGCCACCCGCGACGAGGCCGAACTCGTCGGGCGGGACCTGACCGAGCGCGGCTACCGGGTCGCGTGCTCGCTCCTCCAGTCCGTGGAGCTCGACACCCGCGCCTGGACGGAGAAGGAACGCAGTGTCGCCTTCCTGCTCAGCGGTGAACTGGTGCGCCGCGAACCGACTCGATGAGCACGCCGTCCGGATGGCGGATGCTTCTTCCGGATTGCGCCCCCGTGATCCTGTTGTCGTACTGCGCGCGGTAGGCTGGCCGATCGTTGCACCGCTCGTGCGGCCCGGAAATTCGTTCGTCAATGTCCGGAAAACACGCCCCTTTTGGGGGGAGCAGTGGTACGGCGGAACCGGAGGACGCGCAATGTGGCGAGGTCCGCGGCGGGCTGTGGCGCAGTCCACAACGGGCTGTCGCGGATCGAGGTGTCACGACGGCCGGGTGGCCACGAGAATGCCTCCGAATGGCTTTGTCGCCTTTTGGCGGCGGGTCGTTCGTGCCGCCGGGCACACCCGCTCGTTCTTCTCCACGGGACGGTCGGTGCGCCGTTCCCGGTAGCAGGTCGTAGAAGCACTAAACCGATGGGCGAGGGGTACGCATGACGGACACCGGCCAGGTCCCGGGCGACGGGCAGCCGGAGAGCGCGGGCATGGTGGAACAGCCGGGCGTCCCCCCGCTCGGCTACACCTACCTCTCCGAGACGACCGCCGAGGACGAAGACCTCCTGCTGCCGGGTGCCCAGAGCGCGTGGGGCAACGAGGTGGCGCCGCCCGCCCCGGAACCGGTGGTGGAGACCGTCGTGGAGCCCCTCCACGAACCGGGTGCGCACGAGGCCGGCGGCCGTGACACCGGCTCCGTCGACCTCGGTGCCGTCCGCAACGCCGGCCCGGTGCCCCTCGTACCGTCCGCCGGCCCGCGCCGCCCGCTGCATCTGGGGCCGCCGATGCCCAGCACCTCCGCCAGCCCGGTCCGTTCCCTCGCCGACCGCGGTCCGGCGGGGGCACCCGCCCGGCACCGGGCGCCCGCGGCCGGGACCTCCCCGGCCGGACCCGAGTACCTGGACGCCTCCCGCACCGGAACACCGCCGGGTGCGGTGCCCCAGGGCACGGTGCCGTGGGGGGCTCCCGCGGGAGGGGCGCACGGGACCCATGCGGCGCCCGCGCCCGCCGCCGGGGGCCACGCCGGACCCAGCGTCTCCGCCGTGCCGACGGTCCCGTCCGTCCCCTCGGCCGTCTCCGCCGCCCCGGTGGCTCCGGCCGCCCCCGCGGTCCCCGTTCCGTCCGTCGCCCCGGCGGTCGCCGCTCCGGCCGCCCCTGTGGTGGCCGGGCCCGTGGTGGCCGGGATCCCGGTGCCCGAGGTGGCCCAAGCCCAGGCCCAGGCCCCGGCTGCGACTCCGGCTCCCGCTATGGCCGAGGCTACGGTTCCGGTGGAGGACGTGAGACAGGCGGACGCCGGGATGCACGCGGAGCCCGGCGTGCCCGAGCCCGGTGTGCCCGACCGGGACGTGACGCAGAGCGGCGAAGCGGTCGGGCCGGGCACCGGACCGGTGCCCGAGACGGTCCCCGGCCCTCCCGACGGGTCCGGCGCCGCCGAGGGGACGGGCGGCCGGTTCCAGGACCCCGCCCGGCCCGACGGCGGCCACGGCGCCCCCCTCGCGGAAGTGACGTACGACAGCGGTGCGCAGGCGGCGCAGGGCACCGTGAGCGGGCCCGCGCCCGCGCCGGTGCCGTCCGGTGACCAGGGGACGGGAAGCGTGCCGATGACTCCGGGCCCGGACCCGGTGCCGGTGGGGCCGGACGGCATGGTGAGCGCCGGGTCCCTGTTCGTTCCCGAGGCCGTTCCCGCGCCCGTGCCCGTGTCCGGTTCCGGTGACGTCCTTCCGGATGCCCCGGTCCCGCAGCCGGCCGACGGTGCGGAGAGCGGGCAGGTCCACGAGGCCGCCCCCGTTCAGCAGGCCCCCGGGGAACCCGCCCCGGCGGCCGGGACGACGTATCTCTACGAGACGGCGCTCCCCGTCGCCCCCGGTCAGGACCCCGAGCCCGTGCCGGTGGCCTCGGCTGCCGTGGCGGAGACGGTGGAGGAAGAGGCCCCGGCGGCCCCGGAGTCCGTGCCGCCGGCCGAGGCGGTCCAGGCGGCGGAGGCGTACGCCCAGGCCGTCCCGGAGGCGGTCCCCGCCGCGCCGGAGCAGCAGTTCGCCCCCTCCGCCGGGGAAGCCCCCGGACCCGTGGCGGACCCCCAGCTCCCGGCCGGGGACCCCGCCGCGCAGACGGCCGTCGCCGATCCCCAGCTCGCGGTGGCGTCCCCCGACCCCGACCCCGCGCCCGGGTTCGCGGCCGTTCCCGCCGCCGGACCGGCCGTACCGGCAGAGCGGGCGGTCGAACCGGTGACGGAGCCGGTGGCGGAGACGCCGGCCGGGCAGGACCCGGAGCAGCCGGCCGCCGCCGGGACGCCGCTTCCCGGAGGCGTGCCGCTGGAGCCCCGGCCGGACCAGCCGCTGGGCGAGTTCGTCCCGGTCGAAGGCATCGTGCCGACCACCCCGCACCTCGCACCGACCCCGCCGCACCCGATCGTGCTGCCGGTGGACGGGCCGCAGATCCCGGAACCCACCGGAGCCGCCGCACCCGAACCCGCCACGACGGCCGGCCCCGTCCCCATCGTCCCGGCGCCGCGAGCCGATGCCGATGCCGTGGCCGTGGCGCACGAGGACGACGCGGCGGTTCCGGCCCCCGGGCCGCAGGAGCCGGAGTCAGCCGACGCGCAGGGAGCGCCGGCCGAGGCGGGCGAACCGGCCGAGCCGGGCGTCGAGACCCAGGCCGGCCCCGGGGCGCCGCCCGTGCCGGAGCCGGAGACGCACCGCTCCACCGGACCGGCCGCGCCCGCCTACGACGAGGCCGAGCGCGAGGCCGTGCTCAAGGTCATGCGGGAGCGCCGCGACATCCGCAACGGCTTCCGCAGCGACCCCATCCCGCACGAGGTGCTGCTCCGCGTCCTGGAGGCGGCCCACACGGCGCCCTCGGTCGGCCACTCGCAGCCCTGGGACTTCGTCGTCATCCGCTCCGCCGAGACCCGCCGGAGCATGCACGAACTGGCCGAGCGCCAGCGCGACGCGTACGCGAAGTCGCTGCCGAAGGGCCGGGCCAAGCAGTTCAAGGAACTGAAGATCGAGGCCATCCTCGACACCCCGGTGAACATCGTCGTCACCGCCGACCCGACCCGCGGCGGCCGTCACACCCTGGGCCGCCACACACAGCCGCAGATGGCGCCGTACTCGGCCGCGCTCGCCGTGGAGAACCTGTGGCTCGCCGCCCGCGCGGAGGGCCTCGGGGTCGGCTGGGTCAGTTTCTTCGACGAGCGCGAGATGGTCCGGGCCCTCGGCCTGCCCGAGCATCTGGAGGTCATCGCCTACCTGTGCGTGGGCTACGTCGACGAGTTCCCCGACGAGCCCGAGCTGATGCAGGCGGGCTGGTCCAAGCGCCGCCCGCTGTCGTGGGTGGTGCACGAGGAGACGTACGGCCGCCGCGCCCTGCCCGGCGAGGACCCGCACGACCTGCTCGCCGAGACGGTCGCCGGGATCCGCCCGCTGGACGCCAAGGCGCTCGGCGAGGCGTGGGAGCGGCAGAAGCGCATGACCAAGCCGGCCGGGGCGCTCGGGATGCTGGAGATCATCTCCGCCCAGCTGTCCGGTCTGTCCCGGCAGTGCCCGCCGCCGATCCCGGAGCCCGCGGCGGTCGCGGTCTTCGCGGGCGACCACGGGGTGCACGCGCAGGGCGTCACGCCCTGGCCGCAGGAGGTCACCGCGCAGATGGTGGCCAACTTCCTCGGCGGGGGAGCGGTCTGCAACGCCTTCGCGAGCCAGGTGGGCGCCGAGGTGTGCGTCATCGACGTGGGCGTGGCCGCCGAACTGCCCGCCACACCGGGGCTGCTGCCCCGCAAGGTGCGGGCGGGGACGTCGGACATGACGACCGGCCCGGCGATGACCCGCGAGGAGGCCAAACTGGCCATCGAGGTCGGCATCGAGACCGCGCGGGACCTGGTGGCCGCGGGCAACAAGGCGCTGCTCACCGGTGAGATGGGCATCGCCAACACCACGGCGTCCGCCGCGCTGATCGCCGTCTACACCGGCGCCGACGCCACCGAGGTCACCGGGCGGGGCACCGGCATCAACGACGAGACCCTGGCCCGCAAGACCGAGGTGGTGCGGCGCGCCATCGAACTGCACCAGCCGGACCCGGCGGACCCCATCGGCGTCCTCGCGGCGGTCGGCGGCTTCGAGCACGCGGCGCTGGTCGGGCTGCTGCTCGGCGGCGCGTCGCTGCGTACGCCGGTGATCCTCGACGGCGTGAGCGCGGGCGCCGCCGCGCTGGTGGCCCGCGCGATCGCCCCGGAGGTCCTGGCGGCCTGCATCGCGGGCCACCGCAGCGCCGAACCGGGCCACGTGGCCGCCCTCAACAAACTGGGCCTGCGTCCCCTGGTCGACCTGGACCTCCGCCTGGGCGAGGGCACCGGCGCCCTGCTGGCCCTCCCGCTGGTCCAGAGCACGGCCCGCGCGATGCACGAGGTGGCCACGTTCGACTCGGCGGGAGTGACGGAGAAGTAGCCCGCCGCGGCCGGAAGGACGCGGGAGCAGGAGGGGGCGGTGCGGGGCCGGCGGCTTGGTCCGCCCCCGCCGCCCCTTCCCGTTCCCGTCCCTGGGGGCTCCGCCCCCAGACCCCTCTCTCCGGCCGGGTGCTCCCCTGAAGACGGGGGGACTACGGTCTCTTGAAGGGGCCTTGAAGGGCGAGGGGAGCCGGGATCTCTTGAGGGGCGCGGGGAACCGCGCGAAAAACCACGTCGGCGCCGCACTCACCGATCCCGCCACCCCGGGGCCCATCGGCCCACCCCGGACACCCCTGCCGTCCACCCGGCATGCCCGAGTAAAATTCCCACGTCGGAATCAGCACGTCAGCAACCCTGCAAAGCCGCAGAGGCAATCGCACCCGCCCCCCCCCACGAGGAGCCGCACCTCCATGGCCGAACATCCCGCCTACCCCGTGGGTCTCCGTCTCTCCGGTCGCCGGGTGGTCGTCGTCGGAGGCGGTCAGGTCGCCCAGCGCCGTCTTCCGGCGCTGGTCGCGGCGGGAGCCGACGTACTGCTGGTGTCCCCGCAGGCCACACCGTCCGTGGAGGCCATGGCGGACGCCGGTGAGATCGGCTGGGAGCGGCGTCCGTACGCCGGGGGCGACCTCGCCGACGCCTGGTACGCGCTGATCGCCACCTCCGACCCCGCCGCCAACGCCGCCGCCTCCGCCGAGGCCGAGCAGCGCCGCGTGTGGTGCGTCCGCGCCGACGACGCCGACGCCGCCACCGCGTGGACCCCGGCGACCGGGCACAGCGAGGGTGTCACCGTCGCCGTCCTCACCACCGAGGCCGCCGGCCGTGACCCCCGGCGCACCGCCGCGATCCGGGACGCGGTCGTCGAGGGGCTGCGGGACGGCACCCTGGTCGCGCCCCACCACCGCACCCGCACCCCGGGCGTGGCGCTGGTCGGCGGCGGCCCCGGCGACCCCGACCTGATCACCGTCCGCGGCCGCCGGCTGCTGGCCGAGGCCGACGTCGTCATCGCCGACCGCCTCGGCCCGCGCGACCTGCTCGCCGAACTGCCCCCGCACGTCGAGGTGATCGACGCGGCGAAGATCCCGTACGGCCGCTACATGGCCCAGGAGGCCATCAACGACGCTCTCGTCGAGCACGCCAAGCAGGGCAAGTCGGTGGTACGGCTCAAGGGCGGCGACCCCTACGTCTTCGGCCGCGGGATGGAGGAACTGCAGGCGCTGGCCGCGGAGGGCATCCCCTGCACGGTCGTCCCCGGCATCTCCAGCTCGATCTCGGTGCCCGGCGCGGCGGGCATCCCCGTCACCCACCGGGGTGTCGCGCACGAGTTCACCGTGGTCAGCGGGCATGTCGCCCCCGACGACGAGCGGTCCCTCGTCGACTGGGCGTCCCTCGCCAAACTGACCGGCACCCTCGTGATCCTCATGGGCGTCGACAAGATAGGCAAGATCGCCGCGACCCTCGTGGCGCACGGCAAGTCTCCCGACACCCCCGTCGCCCTCGTCCAGGAGGGCACCACGGCCGCCCAGCGCCGGGTCGACGCCACCCTCGCCACGGTCGCCGACACCGTCGTCGCCCAGGACGTACGTCCCCCGGCGGTCATCGTCGTCGGCGAGGTCGTCACCGTGGGCCCGCCGCCCGCACCGTAACCGCCGGTAACACAATCCGTTCCCAGCCGTTGGCACCGTACTCACTTCAAGGCAGTATCACCCTGTGGCCGATCTCATCACCGTGGAGAACCCCGACGACCCGCGTCTGCGCGACTACACGGGCCTGACCGACGTGGAGCTGCGGCGCAAGCGCGAGCCCGCCGAGGGACTGTTCATCGCCGAGGGCGAGAAGGTCATCAGACGGGCCAAGGAAGCCGGTTACGAGATGCGCTCGATGCTGCTCTCGGCCAAGTGGATCGACGTCATGCGCGACGTCATCGACGAACTGCCCGCCCCGGTCTACGCGGTCAGCCCGGAACTCGCCGAACAGGTCACCGGCTACCACGTGCACCGCGGCGCCCTCGCCTCGATGCAGCGCAAGCCGCTCCCGACGGCCGACGTACTCCTCGCCGGGAACGCCCGCCGGATCGTCGTCATGGAAGCCGTCAACGACCACACCAACATCGGCGCGATCTTCCGCTCCGCCGCCGCGCTCGGCATGGACGCCGTCCTGCTCTCGCCCGACTGCGCCGACCCGCTCTACCGGCGCAGCGTCAAGGTCTCCATGGGCGCGGTCTTCTCCGTCCCGTACGCCCGGCTCGACCGCTGGCCCCGGGGCCTGGAGTCGGTCCGCGAGGCCGGGTTCGCCCTCCTCGCCCTCACCCCGGACGAGAAGGCCAGGTCCCTCGACGAGGCGGCCCCGCACACCATGGACAGGGTGGCCCTGATGCTCGGTGCCGAGGGCGACGGCCTCTCCACCCAGGCCCTGGTCGCCGCCGACGAATGGGTCCGTATCCCGATGTCCCACGGCGTGGACTCCCTCAACGTGGGCGCGGCTGCCGCGGTCGCCTTCTACGCGGTGGCCACGGGACGCCCGCGCGCCTGAGCCGCGCCGCCGTCCGCACGCCTGCCCGGCGGATCCTGCCCGGCACACGGCGTCCGTCACACGCCCGGACAGACGCGTCCCGCCGGTCCGGTCCCGCCCCGGCCCGATCCGCCCGGCAGGCGCTACGGCAGTCCCGGCGCCGAACCCGGGAGGGTGCCCTCCGCCAGGGTCCGCGGCTGCTCCTGGCGCTGTGGCGCACGGTCGTCACCGAGGCCGCGCGACGGACCCGAACACCCCTGGGCGACGGCGATGCCCAGCGCCACCAGCAGCGTCACCACCACGAACACCACCAGCCGCTGCCGCAGCAGCCGGGGGTTGGCGGGCCGCAGCCCGGTCCCGGTGCCGCGCGGGCGCCCGGCGCCGCTGCGCGGAGCCGGACGGCCGCCGTTGCCTCCGCGCGTGCCGTTGCCGCCGCCCCCTCGCCTGCCGCCGGCGCTGCCAGGGGCATTGCCGCTGCCACGCGGTACCGGGTTCGGCCGTGAGCCACCCGGCCGGGACGGCACCGCACCGGACCCCTGCGATCCGCCCCGGGACGGGACACCGCCCCGCGGCACCGGGTTCCCGCGCGAGGACGGCGACGCCGTACCGCCGCCCCGCGAGGACGACGGCGTGCCGCCCCGCGAGGACGGCCCGGCGCCCTGCGGACGGCGCTGGGCGCGCTGGGTCTCCGGACAGGTGTCGACGAGCCGGCCGGTGGGGCGGTCCGCCTCCGCCGAGCGCGGCGCCGGCGGCCGTACCTCGGCGAAGTCCTGCGCCTCCCGGGCGGCGATCTCCTTCAGCCGCAGCGACAGCTGGAGCGTGCTGGGCCGTTCCTCGGGGTGCTTCGCCAGACACGCGGCGACCAGCGGGGCCAGCGCGTCCGGCACCCCGTACAGCTGCGCCTCCTCGTGCACCACGCGGTACAGCATCACCTCGGAACTGCCGTGCCCGAAGGGCGAGTCGCCCGAGCACGCGTAGGCGAGGGTGGCGCCGAGGGCGAACACGTCCGTCGCCGGGGTGACGGCGGCACCGCGCACCTGCTCGGGCGCCAGGAACCCGGGCGAGCCGACCGCCGTGCCGACGTGCGTGAGCGTCGAGGCGCCGGTGGCCCAGGCGATGCCGAAGTCGATGATCCGCGGCCCCTTGGGGGACAACAGGATGTTGGAGGGCTTCAGGTCCCGGTGCACGACCCCCGCCTCGTGCACCGCGACCAGCCCCTCCGACAGGGCGGCCCCGATCGCGGCGACCTCGGCCGCGGGCAGCGAGCCCTCGTCGTTGACCTTGTCGTGCAGCGAGGGACCGGGTACGTACTGCGTGGCGAACCACGGCCGGTCCGCCTCCAGGTCCGCGGCGACGAGCCGCGCCGTGCAGCCGCCGCGGATCCGCCGGGCCGCCGAGACCTCGCGCGCGAACCGCGACCGGAACTCCTGGTCCTCGGCCAGGTCGGGCCGGATCACCTTCAGCGCGACCCGCTGCCCCTTCTTGTCGGAGCCCAGATAGACGACACCCATACCGCCCGCACCGAGCCGTCTGTGCAGCCTGAACGAGCCGACGACGCGCGGGTCCTCGCGCCTCAGGCGCATCATCGCCATGTTCATCCCCGCTGCCCGGTCCGTGTGACGTGCCACAGCTTACGTTTCCACGGCCGCCCGCGGGCAGAGGCCGCGCCCTCTTGTCCGGATCGATTGTCAGTGCCGGGTGGGAGACTTGAAGAGTGGTCAGCACGTGTGCGTCCGGGCGGGTCTTGACCTGTCCGCCATTTCAACCGGCTGACGCGAAAGGGGGATTGGACCCGTGAAGGGTGACCGCGTGGAGATTGTCGTGGACGCCGGCGACACGACGCGTACCTACGAGGTGGTGGCGAGCCGGGCGGGCCGCCGGGTGGAGACGGCCGTGCGCCGGGGGGTGGTGGAAGTGAGTGAAGTCACCCGCAGCGGCACGGTCGTGCGGACCGCGCGCTTCATGGCGAACCGGGTACTGGCCCTGGTGGAGCAGCCCGTGCCCCGGGAGGACAGCTCGGAAAAGCAGGGACACACGGGGCAGCGCCTACGGGAAGACCCCGAGACCCGGGACCGCGTCTCCACCCAGGGGAGTACGGGCCGGGGGACGGCTCATCCTCCGGGAGAACCGTCAATGGGTACGAAGGCATGACGACCCGCGTGCGCCCGGCGCCTAGATTTGAGGTCAAGCGGCGGGTGCAGCACTCGTCCCCCGAGGTCAGACACCCGCCGCTGCAGACGACACCCGGCAACCGGGAAATCCGGGACAACCGAGAAACGGTCAGGAGAGGGACCATGGCCCACACGGCACCGCGGGCACTGCTCCGCCCCCAGGGACGCACCGCGTTCCGCCCCAGCCGTCAGGGCCGCCGCCACCCCCTGGTGGCGACACTGATGGCCCTTCCCCTGGCGGTCCTGCTCCTCGTCGTCTTCGACGGCTGGGAGACAGTGGCCACACAGGCGTCGTCCGTGGGTGTGATGCTGGGGCGCTGAGCGGCGACCCCAGGCCCGGAAGAGCGGTCCGGGCGGGGACATCCATCCATGAAACCCCGTGGGGACGGGGGTGCGGCGGACGGCAAAAATGCCGGCGCAGCTGGGGAGCTGCGCCGGCATTGCCATGCCCCGGCCGCCACCGGACGCCTCCCGGCCGGTGCCGCGTGTCCCGGCCGTCAGGGATGCCCGAAGGCGGTCGCGGATGTCCCGGCCGTCACCTTGTGTCCGGGCCCGGCGGCCGTGCTGCGACCCGGCGGCTCAGTGGTTCTGCCCCCGGCCCGGTGGCCGTACGGAGCGCGGGCCCTCCGGGCATCGCCGTAAGCTCCCGCAGAGTGCCGCCGTACCCAGGGAGACCCATGACCGCAGACCTGCTGCCCGGGCTCGGTGAGCGGGCCAGGGCAGCCGCCCACCCGCGGTCCGCGGCCTGCGTCTCCTGCGCCGCGACCGTCACCCTCGCCGACCGGCCAGACGCCACCGTCGTCCGGCACGCCGGTGCCGTCGCCAAGGCCCACGCCCCCCGCACCGACCCCGCCGAGCTGACCCTGCGTCTGACCGTCGCCGCACGCCTCGGGCAGATACTGCTCGCCCCCCTCGGCACCGCCCCGGCCGTCCTGGGCGACCGGCTCGTGACCCTGTGGCCGTACGGCAGCCCCGTCGACCCCGACGACCCGGACGCCGCCCCCTGGGAGGACGCGGCCCGGCTCCTCGCCCGGTTGCACCGCAGCCCCGTGACCACCGCGCTACCGCCGATGCGCGGCCCGGCGAAGGCCGCCCGGGCGGTGGCCAGGCTCCGCGCCGCGGGCCCGCACCCGGCCACCGCGCCCGTGCTGCGCGCCTGGGCAGCCCTGCCCGGCTGGGCCCGGGCCGAGGCGCCCATGCCGGGTCCCGCCGTCCTCTGCCACGGTGACCTGCACCTCGGCCAACTGGTGCGCCACCCCGCCCCGGACGGCCCGTGGCGGCTCATCGACGTCGACGACCTCGGCACCGGCCCCGCCGCCTGGGACCTCGCCCGCCCCGCCGCCTGGTACGCCTGCGGACTGCTGCCGCCCGGCGAGTGGACCCGCTTCCTGACCGCCTACCGCGCCGCCGGCGGTCCCGCCGTACCCGCGGACGGCGATCCGTGGCCCGCCCTGGACGTGGCGGCCCGCGCCCTCACCGTGCAGACCGCCGCCCTGGCCGTCGTCAGAGCGGTCGCGGCGGGGCGGGCGCCGGACGAGGTGGAGCGGTGCGTGATCGACGCCTGTGACCGGATGGGGGCTCATCCGCCCCGGCCCGGCGGCGTTTTCCCCGAGTAGGGTGCAACCGACCACGGGTCGGACGGAGTCTGTCCCGGGGGAACGAGCTGCGGAGAACGAAGCCGCACCGAACGGCGAGGAGTTGAGCCGACCATGCAGTGTCCGAAGTGCCATGCGCCGATGCAGACCTACAACCGCAACGGCATCCAGATCGAGCAGTGCAGCGGCTGCCGCGGCATCTTCCTGGACTACGGCGAGCTCGAGGCGCTGACGCGTCTGGAGTCCCAGTGGTCCCAGCCCGCCCCGCCGCCGCAGGCCTACCCGGCGGCCCCGCCGGCCCCCGTCTGGGGCGCCCCGCACGGCGGCCACTACGGCGGACACGGCGGCCACCACCGCCACAAGAGCTTCGGGCACATGCTGTTCTCCAGCTGAGCCGGCCGAACCCCGGACGGACCGTACGACGAGAACCCCCGGCCGGACGGCCGGGGGTTCTCGGTGGGTGGACGATACTGGGATTGAACCAGTGACCTCTTCCGTGTCAGGGAAGCGCTCTCCCGCTGAGCTAATCGTCCTTGTCGCTGCGGTGACCCGACCGTCCGGCACTCGCGTGCCACGGCCTGGCCGTACTGCGTGCGCGATACTGGGATTGAACCAGTGACCTCTTCCGTGTCAGGGAAGCGCTCTCCCGCTGAGCTAATCGCGCGGGTGCCCCAGGGGCCGGATCCTCGCAGGCCGGAACCCCGTGGACCAGTGGACGATACTGGGATTGAACCAGTGACCTCTTCCGTGTCAGGGAAGCGCTCTCCCGCTGAGCTAATCGTCCTTGGAGGTGGAGACGGGATTTGAACCCGTGTAGACGGCTTTGCAGGCCGTTGCCTCGCCTCTCGGCCACTCCACCAGGAGTGCGGGGGAGCAGAATCCCCCCGCTTCCTTCGAGCGGACGACGAGGCTCGAACTCGCGACCTCAACCTTGGCAAGGTTGCGCTCTACCAACTGAGCTACGTCCGCCTGTCGGCACGGTCCGCTGAAGCGTCCCGGCGACGTGTTGAACTCTAGCGGATTCCCGGGCCAGCACAAAAACGCGTTTGTGCAGCGTGCTGCGCCCGGCCCGCCGGATGCCGTGACCCGGGGCACCCGCGGGACGCGGCGCCGTCACCCGGACGACACCCGTCCTAGACTCGGCACCGTGCCCCACCTGCCGCCTCTCGCCCGTTTCGGCGACCGCGTCGCCACCGGCCTCCTCGATGTCACCGGTGATCCCGCGGCGCTCGACTCCACCGGATTCTGGGCGGTCTGCGCGGATTTCGAGGGCGGCCTGACCTGTGCCCGCTTCCGGGACGTACGGCGGGAGCCCGTGCCCGCCCCGGTCCCCGGCGCCTGGCGCGGTCCCGCACCCGGCGACTGGACGTCGTCCCTCGACCACGCCGCCTACCTCACGGGCGTACGGCGCGTCCGTGAGCACATCGCGGCCGGTGACGTCTACCAGGCCAACCTCTGCCGCGTCCTGTCCGCACCCGTGGGCCCCGGCGCCGACGTGGACGCGCTCACCGCGCTGCTGGCCCGCGGCAACCCGGCGCCGTACGCGGGAACGGTCCGGCTGCCCGCACACGGAGTGGAGGTCGCCACCGCCTCCCCCGAACTCTTCCTCCGCCGCGCGGGCCGTGCCGTCGAGTCCGGCCCGATCAAGGGCACCGGGCACACCGAGGCGGACCTCCTGCCCAAGGACCACGCCGAGAACGTCATGATCGTGGACCTGGTCCGCAACGACATCGGGCGCGTCTGCGTCCCCGGCAGCGTCACCGTGCCCGACCTGTGCGCCGTGGAGAAACACCCCGGCCTGGTCCATCTGGTGTCGACGGTGCGCGGCGAACTGCGGCCCGGCGCGGGCTGGCCGGAGCTGCTGGCCGCCGCCTTCCCGCCCGGCTCGGTCACCGGCGCCCCCAAGTCGAGCGCCCTGCGGATCATCACCGCCCTGGAGACCGCACCGCGCGGGCCCTACTGCGGCGCCGTCGGCTGGGTGGACGCCGACCGGGGAACCGGCGAGCTCGCCGTCGGCATCCGCACCTTCTGGACCGACCGCGCCGCCGGCCGGCTCAGGTTCGGCACCGGAGCCGGGATCACCTGGGGATCGGACCCCGAGCGGGAGTGGCGGGAGACCGAACTGAAGGCGTCCCGGCTGCTCGCGATAGCGTCGGGGACGTACGAGGCCGAAGAAGGGACCCTCACGTGAAGATATGGCTCGACGGTGGGCTGCGGGACATCGACTCCGCCCGGGTCTCCGTCTTCGACCACGGACTGACCGTGGGCGACGGCGTCTTCGAGACGGTGAAGGCGATGCACGGCAACACGTTCGCCCTCACCCGTCACCTGGACCGGCTCACCGGCTCCGCGCGCGGGCTCGGCCTGCCCGACCCGGACCTCGACGAGGTGCGCCGCGCCTGCGCCGCCGTCCTCGACGCCAACCCCGCCGCGCTGGGCCGGCTGCGCATCACCTACACCGGCGGCCACGGCCCGCTCGGCTCCGACCGCGGCGACCACGGTCCGACCCTCGTGGTCGCCCTCGGCGAGGCCGGCCGCCGCCCCGACAGCACGGCCGTCGTCACCGTCCCGTGGGTGCGCAACGAGCGCGGCGCCGTCACCGGCCTCAAGACCACGTCCTACGCCGAGAACGTCGTCGCCCTCGCCCGCGCGCACCGGGAAGGGGCCTCCGAGGCACTGTTCGCCAACACCGTGGGGCAGCTCTGCGAGGGCACCGGGTCCAACGTCTTCGTCGTCCTCGACGGCGAGATCCACACCCCGCCGCTCGCCTCCGGCTGCCTCGCCGGGATCACCCGCGCACTGACCCTGGAGTGGACGGGGGCCCGGGAGACCGATCTGCCGCTGGACGTCCTGGAACGCGCGGACGAGATCTTCCTGACCTCCACCCTGCGCGACATCCAGGCCGTGCACCGGACCGACGGCCGCGAACTGCCCGCCGCGCCCGGGCCGGTGACGGCCAAGGCGATGAGCGTCTTCGACGAGCGGTCCGGGCAGGACCTCGACCCGTAGACCACGGTGCGCGGCCACGGAAAGCCACGCCTGCCGATGCCGGACCGCGACAACGGCAGGCAGGGCCCCTTCGCCGCCGGAGGCCGCCCTGCCGGGGCCGGACCGGGACGGGGCGCACGCCGCCCCGCCGCCCCGGTGCCGCCGTCACGGGGCCGGACCGCCGTCACCCGGTCTCGGCTCCGTCGCGAGGGTGCCCTGCCGTCGCCGGACCCCGGCACCTCGCGGGCGCCGCGGGCGCGGCGTCCGGCGCCCGGGTCGGGGCCGGACCGCCGTCCGCCGCCGGATCCGGCTCCGGGGAAACCGGATGACGGGCGGCCCGGCGGCGGGTAGAACACCCTTGATGACGACGACCCTGCGGCCCGTCGAGCCGCTCCAGGACCATGCGGACGGGACGCGCTCGCGCCGGTACCGGGTGTGCGTGAACGGCCGCCCCGTCGGCGGGCTCGTGGTGTCCACACACCCCCACTACGGCCCCGCCGTGGCCCGTTTCGCCGACCTGCACATCGACGAGCCGGACCGCGGACGCGGCCGGGGCACCGTGGCCGTGCTCGCGGCCGAGGAGATCGCCCGCGGCTGGGGCTGCGGGCGCGCCGAGGTGTCCGTGCCCGGCGACTCCGCCGCCGCGCTCCGGCTCGCCACGGCACTGGGGTACGCGGTGCGCAGCCGGAACCTCACCAAGCGGCTGACCGGCACCCCGGCCCCGCTGCCGCCCGGCAGCGCCGTACGGCCCATGACGGAGGCCGAGTTCGGCCCCTGGCGGGCGGAGGTGGGGGAGCGGTACACGCGCGGTCTGACCTCCTCGGGGGTGCCCGAGTCGCAGGCGGACGCCCGATGGGACGCGAGCCGGAAGGCTCTCCTGCCCGACGGGCTCGCCACCGAGGACGCCCGTGTCAGCGTGCTGGAGCACGGGGGAAGCCCCGTCGGCATGCTGTGGCTCGGGCTGTGGGCGAGGACCGCGTTCGTCCTCGACGTCGCGACCCGGCCGGAGCACCGGGGCAGGGGACACGGCCGCACCCTGATGCTGCTGGCCGAGGCACAGGCCGCGGAGGCCGGCCGCGAGCACATCGGCCTCAACGTCTTCGCCGGGAACGTCCCGGCCGAACGGCTCTACGCCTCACTGGGGTACGAGACGGAGGCGTACCACCTCCACAAGTTCCTGTAGGCCCCTGGCCGACCGGGCAGCCGTCCGGAGACGCCGGGGGCGGCGGGGGACGCCGGGGCGGCGAACCGTCACGTCCGCTCGGCCGCCAGCAGCCGGTCCGCGATCTCCGTGATGCGCTCGCGCAGCCCTTCCTGGCTCTCGCCGCCGTCCAGACGCTCCCCGCCGATGACATACGTCGGTGTGCCGGTCACCCCGATCGCCTTGCCCTCGGCCTGATCCGCGTCGACGATCAGGATGTGCCGTCCGTCGATCAGGGCCGTGTCGAACTCCTCGGCGTCCAGGCCCAGTTCACGGGCCACCTCGACCAGGAAGGACTCGCCCCGGCGGTCCAGCTCCGCCACCCGGCCGAGCACCGCCGCCACGTACTCCCAGCCCCTGCCCTGCTCCAGAGCCTCCTCGGCGGCCTGCGCGGCGGCGAAGGCGTGCCGGTGCTTCTCCAGCGGGAAGTGCCGCAGCCGCACCTCCAGGCGGTCGCCGTAACGGTCGCGCAGGGCGTGCAGGTCGGCCAGGGCGCTGCGGCAGTCCGGGCACTGGAGTTCGCACCACACGTCCAGGACGGCCACGGGGGACGGTGCGGTGGAGGCTGCGGGGGAGTCGTTCATGGCCGCCAGTCTTCCAGGCCGGAGCGGGCACGGCCTCATCAGGGACGACGCCGGTCACCCGGCACCCGGTGCCCCGGGTGGGGACGACCCCGAGACGACCCCGAGATGTCCCTGATCTCGGGCCGGACGATGGCATCGGAGCGACCGGTCGGTGCAGGATGGAAGAGACGAACCGCCGCTGCCCAGACCTGCCGGGAGGACCGGATGATTGCCGAGACCGTGTGTTCCGCCGTGTCCGCGGCCGGCCTGGGTGTCGCGGTGGTCACGGCGTACCGCAAGCGATTCCTCGCGGCCGCCCGGATCGCCGCCTACTCCCTGATCCCGATCGGCCTGGTGATGACCGGTGTGGTCGGCTGGCTGGCCGACACCGCGTTCAGTCCCGTCGCCTGGGCGGGCTTCGGGGTGCTCGGCGGTGCCTGGGTCCTGTTCGCCACCACGCGCGCGGTGGAGCGCCGCCGCGGCGGCACCCGCCAGGAGCGCAGATCCGCGCGCGCCGGTGAGCAGCGCGGTGCGGTCGCTCCGGCCTCTTCCGTGCCCTCGCTCGGTCCTGCCGCCCGGCGGACCGGCCGCCCGGCAGCCGCACCGCCGACCGGTGCCGGGGACGACTTCAGCGACATCGAGGCCATCCTCAAGAAGCACGGCATATGACGGTCGGGCACGGCCGGTGAAGATCGCGTGACACCCGTGGGCGGGTCTGCCGACGTGATCCACTGAAACGACACAGAACGTCGTCACCGCGCACGAAGTGTTCACCACTCGTCGGCGAATGATCCAGACATGATCCGGACATTGCGGAATTCTGCGAACTCCCTCGCATATCGGGCGTGTTGATCGCGGAGGGGGTCTCGGCTGGTCCATCATCGCGGCGAGATGCTGGACATGGAACAGAGCGAGGCCGCGCCGCCGAAGGACGAGCCCCGCGGGTGCCTCTTCGCCCTCTCCCAGCCACCGCTGATGATCTTCCTGGCGGTGATCGGGAGCCTGCTCCTCATGGCTGCGCTGCACGACCTGCTGTTGCTGTGAGCCGTACACGTCAGCCCCGGCGTACCCGCCGGGCTGACGTCGGCATCGGGACCCGGCCCGCTCCGGGCGAGGGCTCGGATCCGGCCCTTTTCCGGTTTGTCTCCGGGACGTGGGTCAGCCCGCCGCTTCCTTGCGCCGTGCGCGGTAGGCGGCGACATGCAGTCGGTTTCCGCAGGTGCGGCTGTCGCAGTACCGCCGGGAGCGGTTGCGGGACAGGTCGACGAAGGCGTGCCGGCAGTCGGGGGCCTCGCAGCGCCGCAGACGTTCCTGCTCCCCGGCCACGACGAAGAAGGCCAGCGCCATCCCGCAGTCCGCGGCGAGGTGGTCGGCGACGGACGCGCCCGGCGCGAAGTAGTGCACATGCCAGTCGTAGTCGTCGTGGTCCGTCAGATGCGGGGTGGTGCCCGCGGCGGCGACGAGTTCGTTGATCAGCCCGGCCGCCGTCCGCGGGTCCGGGGCGGCGAAGACCGCGGCGAACCGGCCGCGCACCTTGCGGACCGCCGAGAGGTCGAACTCGGACAGCACTCCGACGTCGCTGATGTCGTGTCTGCGCAGGAAGACCTCGAGGGCCGCGACATCCGCGAGGCCGTCCGGCGCCGAGGTGTCCTCCGGCGCGGTGTTCACCAGATCCACCACAGCGTCGAGCGCGCACCGGGTGTCATGGGTGATCAGCACGTTTCGCTCCCAGGCATGGGGGGTCGGGCAGGCCGCCCGCCGATGCTGGCCGATGGTAGTGCTTTCCGGGCCGACACCGCCCCGACCGCAAGGGTTCCGGTGCCGTTCGGCATCGTGCGCGAAGGTTTCCGGCGGCACACGCACCTTCCGGCGGCACGCGCACCTCCGGGCGGCACGCGAACCGGCGCCGCCCAGGGGGCGGCGCCGGATTGCGTACCGTATGCGATTGTCCTGGCCCGAGCCGTCTCCCCGAGTCGACGGCACCGGGCAGCTTCGAGGTGTCCTCGACCTAGCTCTCCGCCAGGATGTGCGTCAGCTCCTGGTCGAGATCGAAGTGCCGGTGCTCCGTACCGGGCGGCACGGCGGCATCCGTACGCTTCAGGAAGGACTCCAGGGCCCGTGCCGGGGCCTCCAGCAGGGCCTCGCCCTCCGGGGAGCTCAGGGCGATGCACACGACGCCCTGACCGTGGCTGCGGGACGGCCAGACGCGGACGTCGCCGGTGCCCGTCGGACGGTGAAGCCCCTCGGCGAGAAGGTCGCGGGCGAACACCCACTCGACGGTCTCCTCGGCTCCGGTGTGGAAGGTGGCATGCACGGCGTAAGGGTCGGCCGTGTCGTACCGCAGGCCTGCGGGGACAGGCAGGGATGACTCGCTCGACACAACGAGGCGCAGGTGCAGCTCGCAGCTGACCGTGGTGTTCATAAGCGCCAGGGCCTTTCGCTCAGTGTGCGCTCGGGGATTCGCACGTCGGCGAAATCGACATGCCACCTACAGTGCCGTTGTAAACCCCTCTGAGTGTTTTGCCTGTCTTTACGTAACTCTTCCGGCCGACGACCCCTGTGGGGAGGTACGACCATTCCGGTGACCGGTTTCGTTACGGTAAAGTTTGGCCGTATGAATACGGGGAGTGACAGGTCTGCCGGTGCGGCCGTGGCGCCGGACGAGACGCGGGCCGGGAGGGCGCGTCAGGGCCGCTCGGAGCGGCGGCTGGGCTCGCGGGCACCGCACTTCGTGAGGTCCCGCCGGATGCTGCACCTGAGCTGGCAGGTCGGCGTCTTCGTGGTCGGTCTCGCCGTCGTGGGCCTCGGGGTCGTCCTGCTGCCGCTGCCGGGTCCGGGCTGGGTGGTGATCTTCGCCGGCATCGGGATCTGGGCGACCGAGTTCGTCTGGGCGCAGCTGGTCCTGCGCTGGACGAAACGCAAGGTCACCGAGGCGGCGCAGAAGGCCCTCGACCCCAGGGTGCGGCGGCGCAATCTGATCCTGACGTCCGTCGGCCTGCTGATCGCGGGCGGCCTGGCGGGGATCTACCTGTGGAAGTTCGGTTTCGTGATGCCCTGGACCGTCGGGGACCAGTGAGGTCCCGCCCCCGCCGTGCGTGCGGAGGCACCCGGTGACATGGGGTAATGTACGTTCTGCACCGGGGCGATTAGCTCAGTGGGAGAGCGCTTCGTTCACACCGAAGAGGTCACTGGTTCGAACCCAGTATCGCCCACCCGGAACAACGGCCCGCCGGCCATCGAGACGGCGGGCCGTTGTCATGCCCGCCCGCGCCCCGCCGGACCCGCGCCTCACCCCGCCCCGCCGGACCCGCGCCTGACCCTGCCGCGCCGTGCCCGCCCCACGTCCTGTCCGCGGGCCGTACCCTGCCGTACCCGTCCCGCGCCCCCGCGGTGCGCCCTGCCGCCCGTCCCGCGTCCCGCCCGTGGCACGTCCTGCCGCGCTCCTCCCACGTCCCTCCGCGGTGCGCCCCGCGGTGCCCGTCCCGTGCCGCCGCCCGCCCGCGCCGCATCCCTCCCGCCGGGGTCGTGCCAGGGCCGTCCCGCAGCGCCGCGTCAGCCGCGCCAGGGCCCGTCGGCGGGCGTCCCGCCCCGGCATCTTCCGGTCGCCGGCCCCACCCCGTCCGACCGGTCGGCCGTACCCGATCCCACCTGCGCACACGGCCAACTCGACCCCACCGGAAGGTCGTTGGCGGCACCCACTGCGGAGAGAAAATCCTGTCCGAATCATTGACGCACCCCCCACCCCTTCGTAACTTGTGGCAGCAAGCGCTTACTTGAAACGATTCACGCAAGCGCGGTTCAGGCGAGCGGCAATGACGCTGCGAGGAGGATCGACGGTGGGAACCAGCAGGAGTGTCGAGAGGCGGACGGTCCTCAAGGCGGCGGGGGGCTCGGCTGCGGCGCTCGGCCTCGGCGTGACGACGGGCTGTGGCGGGGACAGCGGGTCCGGGAGCGGCACGGTGACGATCCGTTACTCGTGGTGGGGTGCCGAGGAGCGGGCCAAGAAGATCAACCGGACCATCGCGCTCTTCGAGAAGAAGTATCCCGCCATCAAGGTCAAAACGGACTTCCAGACGTATCAATCGTTCTGGGAGAAGTTCCAGACGCAGGCCGCCGGCGGAAATCCCCCCGACGTATTCCAGAATGCCGTGGGATTTCTCCGGAAGTACGACAGGAGAAGCATTCTGCTCGACCTCAACTCCCAGGTGAAGGCAGGCAGTCTGAGCCTCGATCACTTCCGCCCCGGTGTCGTCGAGGTCGGCCGGGTCGACGGCAAGCAGCTCGGTGTCCCGGTCGGCTCCAACACGATGGCGCTGGTCATCGACAAGAAGGTCTTCGCGGAGGCGGGCGTCGAGCCGCAGCGGGGCTGGACCTGGGACGAGTACTTCAAGGCGCTGAAGACCATCCACGACCGGACGAAGATCCCCGGGGACACCGGCTACTTCAGCATCATGTACCTCTACGACCTCTACCTCCGCCAGAACGGCAAGGCGTTCTTCACCGAGGACGGGCTCGGCTTCGACAAGGCCGACCTGACGGAGTGGTGGCAGGACGGCTACAACCGGGTCAAGGCGGGCCTGGTCACCGACCCGAAGACGGTCTCCCAGGACCTCCCCAAGTCCTCCCTCTCCGCGGGCCACGGCGCCTCGGAGTTCACCTGGGACAACTTCACCGTCCGCTACTCCTCGGAGGGCGACAGCACCTACGGGCTCGCGCCGATCCCCACCATGGACGGCAAGCACACCGGCCAGTACCTGGCCTCGCTGATGCTGAGCGCCTCGGCCCGCACCTCCCACCCCGAGGAGGTCGCCCGGTTCATCGACTTCATGGTCCACGACCCCGAGGTCGGCACGATCATGGGCTACGACCGCGGCATCCTCGCCGCCACCGAGCAGTACGACGCGTTCAAGCCGGCCGACCCCGTCAGCAAGGAGATCGCGCAGTACGAGGCCGACACCCAGAAGGCCGGCGTCCTCGGCACGATCACCCCGCACCCGTCCGGCGCCGACACCACCGAGGCCGCGTTCCTGCGCCTCGGCGGCGACCTCGGCCAGGGCAAGACCAAGGTCTCGGACGCGGTGAAGCAGTTCTTCACCGAGGCCGACGCCGCCTTCCAGGCATGACCGCCGACCGGGCCCGCCGGGCCCGTGAGGCCCGCCACCCCCGCCGGGCCCGTGAAGTCCGTCCGGCCCGTCCGGCCCCTCCCGTCCGTCCGCCCGTCTGACCAGCCCGAGGGGAACCTCCGTGACGCTCGTCCAGGACTCCGCTCCCGCATCCCGGCAGGCCCACGTCGTCCCCGCCGCCCCCGGACGGCGGCGGGGACGACGGGAGAACCTCGCCGGCTACCTCTTCATGTCCCCGTGGATCGCGGGCTTCCTGCTCCTGACCGCGGGCCCCATGGTCGCCTCGCTGTACTTCGCGTTCACCGACTACAACCTCTTCAACACCCCCAAATGGGTCGGCCTGCGCAACTTCACCACGATGTTCGACGACCCGCGCTGGCAGAAATCGGTGCAGGTCACCGCCAAGTACGTGGTCATCGGCACCCCGCTCAAACTGCTCCTCGCGCTCGGCGTCGCCCTGCTCCTCGCACAGAGCCGCCGCGGCCAGGCCTTCTACCGGGCCGCCTTCTACGCGCCCTCCCTCATCGGCGCCAGCGTCTCCGTCGGCTTCGTCTGGCGCTCGATCTTCTCCGACGGCGCCGTCGTGGACCGCGCGCAGTCCTTCCTCGGCTTTCCCGTCGGCGGCTGGGTCGGCAACGCCGACTGGATCCTCTACAGCCTGGTCGCGCTGACCGTCTGGCAGTTCGGGGCACCCATGGTGATCTTCCTCGCCGGTCTCAAACAGGTGCCCAGGGAGCTCTACGAGGCCGCCGAGATGGACGGCGCCGGGCCCCTCCGCAAGTTCTGGAACGTCACCCTGCCGATGATCTCCCCGGTGCTGTTCTTCAACGTGCTGCTGGAGACCATCCACTCCTTCCAGATCTTCGGCTCCGCCTACGTCGTCTCCAACACCTACTGCGGCCCGGCCGACGCCACGCTCGTCTACACCTGCTACCTCTACCAGCAGGGCTTCAAGAACTCCCAGATGGGCTTCGCCGCCGCGATGGCCTGGATGCTGCTGCTCGCGGTGGCCCTGGTGACGGCCGTCCTCTTCTGGTCCCAGAAGAAATGGGTGCACTACGAGGAGGACGCCCGGTGAGCGCCGCGACCACCCCGAAGCCCCTGACCGGTACCCGCAGGCCCCTGGCCGGCGCCCTCGGCCGCGGACGAGCGGGCTCGCTGGCCTGGCACCTCGGCGCCCTGCTGCTCCTCGCGGTGATCCTCTACCCCGTCGTCTGGGTGATCGGCGCGTCCTTCAAGCCCAGCAAGGACATCATCAACAGCCTCCAGCTGTTCCCGGCCCACCCCGTCCTCGCCAACTTCAAGGGCCTCGCCGACGGCATAGCGGACATCAGGATCTGGACCTTCTTCCAGAACTCCCTGTTCTACGCGCTCGGCTCCGTCGCCGGCGTGCTGATCTCCTGCTCCCTCACGGCGTACGCCTTCGCCCGGATCCGCTTCGCCGGACGGAACCTGCTGTTCGGCCTGATGATCGGCACCCTCCTGCTGCCGTACCACGTCCTGCTGATCCCGCAGTACGTGATGTTCCAGAAGCTGCACTGGATCAACACCTACGCGCCGCTGCTGATCGGCAAATACCTGGCCACGGAGGCGTTCTTCGTCTTCCTGATGGTCCAGTTCATGCGCGGACTGCCCCGCGAACTCGACGAGGCGGCCCGTCTCGACGGCTGCGGACATCTGCGCATCTACTGGTCGATCGTGCTGCCGCTGTGCCGCCCGGCACTGATCACCAGCGCCATCTTCACCTTCATCAACGCCTGGAACGACTTCATGGGCCCGCTGATCTATCTCAACGAGCCCGGCAAGTACACCGTCTCCCTCGGCCTGATGATGTTCCGCGACTCCGACGGCGTGGCCGCCAACTACGGCGGCATGATCGCGATGTCGCTGGTGGCGCTGCTGCCGGTGCTGCTGTTCTTCCTCGCCTTCCAGCGCTATCTGATCGACGGCATGGCGACCTCCGGACTGAAGGGCTGAGATGGGCACCATGAACCCCGCCACGGAGCGGGCACGCGCACGGGCGGGAGCGCGGACCAGGGCACGCGGAGACTCGGTGATCGGTGAGCGGTTCGCCCTCTTCGCCGAGGTCCTGCTCACCGGGGTGTGGATCACGGTGGCCTCCCTCGGGATCGTCACGGTTCCGGCCGCGTTCGCGGCGGGCGCCCGCCATCTGCGGCGCCGCACCACCCACCAGGGGGGCGGCCTGCGGGAGTACGTCCGGGACGTGTGGACCGCGCTGCGCGGTGGCTGGCTCGTCGGGCTCGCCGGATGGGCGGCGGCCGGTGCGGTGGCGGTCGACGTCCAGGCCGTGCGGGCGGGCCTGCCCGGCGGTCCGCTCGTCGGCGCCGTCGGGCCGGCCGCCCTGATCGGTGCCGCCGTCGCCGGGCTGCGCGCGGCGGCGGTGTGGACACCGCAGGAGACCTGGCGCGCGCTGCTCGCCGCCGCGGCCCGCCGTACCGTCCTGGACCCGGCCGGGTCCTTCCTGCTGGTCGGGGGCGCGGTGCTGGTCGGCTGCTGCGCCCTGACGATCGCACCGCTCGCGGTCCCCGCGCTCGGGGCCGTCGCGGCGGCGGCCGTCGCCGTGGAGGAGCGGTACCGGCAGCGTCACTGAGCAGGTACGCACGCCCCCGCGGCCGGTGCCGTCGACCTTCTTATGTCATGAACCTGACTATTCACTCAGTCGTGCGCCGGAAAGGAAGACCATGTCCCCCATCCCCCGCAGAACCCTCCTCAAGGCAGCCGCCACGGCTTCCGCGGCCGCCCGGTTCAGCTGGGCGCTCGGGAGCGAGGACGCCCAGGCCGCACCGGCGGCCGGGACCTCCGCCGCCGACCCCGTCACCCTGGACTGGCTGGAGGACGGCGGCCTCGGCGCCGCCCCCGGCTCCACCGTCGGCGTGCCGTGGCCGATGGGCGCCTTCCCGGCGGACCAGGAGTTCGCCCTCACCGACGCGGACGGCGACGCCGTACCCGTACAGTCCTGGCCGCTCGCCCAGTGGCCCGACGGCTCCCTCAAATGGACCGCGCACGCGGTCGCCTCGGGCACCGGCACGCTCACCCTCGCCGCCGGCACCCCGGCCGCCCCCGGGGAGAAGGTCACCGTCGAGCGCGGCGGCGGCACCCTCACCGTGTCGACCGGTGCCGTCACCGTACGGATCGGCAGGAGCGGCGCCACCCTCATCAGGTCCGTCACCCGGGGCGGCACCGAGATCGCCCGCGACGGCCGCCTCGTCCTGCTCCGCCAGCCCGAGATCGAGGACGAGGACGAGGGCACGGTGCGGACCGAGCGCTTCGAGGGCGTGATCTCCGGCGTCACCGTCGAACAGGACGGCCCGGTCCGCGCCGTCGTCCGCGTCGACGGCAGGCACCGCAGAGGAAGCCGCAGCCTGCTGCCGTTCTCGATCCGCCTCTACTTCTATGCCGGCGCCGACTCCTTCCGCATGGTGCACACCGTCACCTACGACGGCACCCAGGAACCCGGCAGGGCGAGCGGCGACTTCGTCCGCGGCCTCGGCGTCCGCTTCACCGTCCCGATGCGCGACGCCGCCTACGACCGGCACATCCGCCTCGGCGGCGAGGGCACCGGCCTGCTGCGCGAGGCCGTCCAGGGCATCACCGGACTGCGCCGCGACCCCGGCGCGGCCGTCCAGGCGGCCCAGTACGCCGGACAGAAGCTGCCCGACCCCGCCACCTGGGACCAGCGCGTCACCACCCGCCTCCCGTACATCCCGCACTGGGGCGACTACACCCTCGCCCAGCTCTCCGCCGACGGCTTCACCGTCCGCAAGCGCACCACGAAGGGCTACGGCTGGATCGGCGCCGGAGGCGGCGGACGGGCCTCCGGGTTCGGCTACGTCGGCGGCGCGAGCGGCGGACTCTCCTTCGGCCTGCGGGACTTCTGGGAGAAGCACCCCGCCCAGCTCGACGTCCGCGGCGCCCACACCGACGCCGCAGAGGTCACCCTCTGGCTCTGGTCGCCCGAGGCCCAGCCCATGGACCTGCGCTTCTACCACGACGGCATGGGCCAGGACACCTACGCCGAACAGCTCGAGGGCCTCAACATCACCTACGAGGACTACGAACCCGGCTTCGGCACCCCCTACGGCATCGCCCGCACCTCCGAACTCCTCTTCTGGGCCGACGCGTCCACCCCGAGCCCCGAGACCCTCGCGGCACAGGCCGCCGCCGTACGCGTCCTGCCCCAGCTCGCCGCCCCGCCCGCCCAGCACATCAGGGCCCAGGTCTTCGGCCCCGGCCTCTACTCCGAACCCGACCGCTCCACCCCGGCCAGGGCGAGGATCGAGGACCACCTCGACTTCCTCTTCACCTACTACAAGGACCAGGTGGAGATGCGCCGCTGGTACGGCTTCTGGGACTACGGCGACATCATGCACACCTACGACACCGTCAGACACGTATGGCGCTACGACATCGGCGGCTACGCCTGGGACAACTCCGAGCTCTCGCCCGACCTGTGGCTCTGGTACGCCTATCTGCGCTCCGGCCGCGCGGACATCTTCCGCTTCGCCGAGGCGATGACCCGGCACACCGGCGAGGTCGACGTCTACCACCTCGGCCGCTGGGCGGGCCTCGGCACCCGGCACGGCGTCCAGCACTACGCCGACAGCGCCAAGCAGCAGCGCATCGCCAATACCACCTACCGGCGCTTCTACCACTTCCTCACCGGCGACGAACGCACCGGCGACCTCATGCACGCCAACGTCGGTTCCGACGAGACCTTCCTCGTCCTCGACCCGCTGCGCAAGATCCGCACCGAGCCGTACACCCCCGACCGGCACGCCCTGTCGATCGGCTTCGGCACCGACTGGAGCGGCCTGGTGTCGGCCTGGCTCACCGAGTGGGAACGCCGGGGCCCCGAGTGGGAGAAGGCCAGGGCGCGCGTCCTGTCCACCATGGAGACCATCGCCGCCCAGCCCAACGGCTTCGTCCAGGGCAGCGGCCTCTACGACCTCGACACCGGGAGGTTCGCCGTGGCGGACACCCCGGTGGTGTCGGTGTCCCACCTGTCGGCCGTCTTCGGCCTGAACGAACTGTGCGCCGAACTGATCCACCTCGTGGACATGCCGGCCTTCAGGTCCGCCTACCTGGACTACTGCCGCTACTTCAACGCCACCAAGGCCGAGCAGGCCGCCCGCTACGGCACGAACTTCGGCACGCTCCTGCTCTTCCAGGGCCACTCGCGCCTCGACGCCTACGCCGCCGTGCAGACCGGCGACCCGGCCCTCGCCACCCGCGCGTGGGCGAAGTTCACCTCCTCCGACGGCTACACCGAGTCCGCCCCCTGGAAGACGGAGGACCTGACCGGTCCGCTCACCCTGGTCCCCGGCAGCGAGGCGAGCTGGGTCTCCACCAACGACACCGCCCTCTACGGCCTCGCCGCGATCGAGGTCCTGGCGCTCCTGGGCGACCGGATGCCGTCGTAGGAAGCGGTTTGTGGGAAGCCCGCGGAGCCCTGTATTGTTCAGTCCGTTCCCGGGCGATTAGCTCAGTGGGAGAGCGCTTCGTTCACACCGAAGAGGCCACTGGTTCGAACCCAGTATCGCCCACCGGGAAAAGGCCGGTCCGCACCGCGGACCGGCCTTTCGCGCACACGGAGAACTCCGGCGTGACCAGCCGCAACGCACCCGCAGCCGGTGTCAGCCGCGACCGGGCCGCCGGACCGCCGCGACCGGGCCACCGGAAGCGGGCCGCTCAGGCCGCCGCCGCCAGCCCCGGCCGCACGGGCCAGGACGTGTCGACGATCTCAGGCGTCCCGCTCCGCGCGAACCACGCCTGCAACCCCCGTGCCTGCCCCGCGTGCCACCCTGCCTGCAGCGTGTGCAGCTCAGCGGGGGAGAGCCGCTCCAGCCGCGCCGCGAACCGCCGCCCCACCGCCCGCACCACCTCCAGCGCGGCCAGCGCGTCCGCCGCGGCGTCATGCGCCCCGTCCAGCGTCACGCCGTAGTGCCCGCACAGGTCGGTGAGGGTGCGCCGCCCCTTGCGGTAGCGGTCCAGGTGCTTGTCCAGGACCCGGGGGTCGAGCACCGTCAGCGGCTCCGGGCCGAACCACACGTCGAGCGACGACGCGCGATGGCGGCGCAGTTCGCGGTCGAGCAGCGTCAGATCGAAGGGCGCGTTCATCACGACCACCGGAAGGCCCGCCGTGGCCTGCTCGGCGAGCACCTGGACTATCTCGTGCACCACCGGCGCGGGCCAGCGGCCGTTGCGCTGGAGATGACCGTCCGTCAGCCCGTGCACGGCCGTGGCCGCTGCGGGCACCGGCACGCCCGGGTTCACCAGCCAGCGGACGACCCGCGGCCGGGCGCCCGGGGTGTCCTGGACGACGACGGCGGCCGACACGATCCGGTCGGTCTCGACGTCCACGCCCGTGGTCTCCGTGTCGAAGGCCGCCATGGGCCCCTCGTACCAACTCGTCATGCCACCACAACTCCTCGTTCACCCAGAGCAGCTGACTTACCGTCTTCTGCCTGCTTCTGCCTGTTTGGTGATACCCGGGCCGTTTGCGCCGTACGCCGGAAGGACACAACAGGAATGCGGGTCTGCGCAGTTCAGCGGCCCGCTGCGGGGACAACACACGGCTTCACGGAAGGCTGTCGGTCATGGCGATAGCGCAGCCCGAGCGGGGCGGGCTGCTGCCCGAACGCACGGGCCCCCGGCGCGGCACGCTCGCCACCACCGCCTGCATGGAGACACTGCAGGTGGGTTATCTGCACGCGGTCGCGGCGGCGGCGGGATGCTCGCTGTCGCAGCCCTTCCCGGACAACGGCATCGACTGGCACGTCAGCCACAGCGCGCCCGGCCACACCGTCGACGACGAGGTGACCATCAAGGTGCAGCTGAAATGCACGTACCAGATAGCGCCCGACCCGCCGGGACGTTTCTTCTCCTTCACCCTCGACAACGACCATCTGCGCAAACTCGCCCGCACCCCGGTCTCCGTGCACAAGATCCTCGTCGTGATGCTGGTGCCCCGGTCCCAGGACGAGTGGCTGCGCGCCAGCCACGACCGCCTCGACCTGCGGCACTGCTGCTACTGGGTCAACCTGGCCGGACAGCCGGTCACCGGCCGGACCCGCACCACCGTGCGGATACCGACCGCCCGCATCTTCGACGACCGGGCGCTGTGCGAGATCATGACGCGGGTCGGGACGGGAGGCCGGCCATGACGCACCGCCCGCTGGACGAGCCGCTCAGGGAGGTCCGTCCGCACCCGGCGGACCCCTCCTGGCACCGTCCCCCCGACCCCGCCGAGGTCGATCCCGCCGTGCTCGCCGCCCTGCTGCACCGGCACGGCTGGCAGCGCCGCGGCGGCGCCCCGGGACGCTACGGCCGCTGGACCCCGCCGGGCCCCGGCGGCGACGGGACGAGCCTGCTCGTACCGGAGAGCCGCGCCTTCCCCGACAGCGACGACCTGCTCGGCGAGGCCCTCGTCGCCCTCACCCGCGGCGGCACACCCTCCGCCCGCGAGGTGCTCACCGCCCTGGCCGTGCCCAGCGACGAGATCCGCTGGTGGCGCGACGCGCCCGCCGGACCCGCCGGGGCCTCGCCCTGGACCGCCGAGGAACAGCTGCGCACGGCGGCCCGGCAGCTGCTGCTCGCCGGAGCGCTCGCCACCCGCGCGCGGGCCGGATACCACGGCGCCCGGCACCGCCGCCCGGCCGCCGCCCTGCTGGATCACGTCCTGGTCGGCGCCGCGTCCGGCGGACGCCGGCTGACCGCGTTCGTGCCCGTCGGCACCGGACGCCCGCTCGCCCTGATGCTCCACCAGGCCCTCCACGCCGCCCGCGAGGCCGTCGACTACCAGCGGGCCACCGGCGGCATGGACGCCTTCGACGGCGCGGTGGAGGCGGGCGTGAGCCGTGAGCTCACCGAGGCCGTCGTCGCCCTGGTACGCGGCACCGAGGGCGCCCGGATCGCCGTCGACTGGGCCCCGGCGGAAGGCGTCCCCGAGGGCTGCGCGGCCACCTCCGGGCCCGTCGAGTTCTCGCCCGGCGACCTGCCCGCGCTGCGCGAGGCCGGGGCCCGCTATCTGCGCGAGGAACCCTCCGTGGCGGTCCGGATCACCGGCACCGTGGTCCGGCTGCGCCGGTCGGGCCCGCGCGGCCCCGGCAGCGTACGGCTGCGGGTGATCGGCGGCGCCGAGGTGCCGCACGTCCGGCTCACCCTGGACGAGGACGACTACCGCACCGCCGGCCGTGCCCACCTCGCCGGACTGCCGGTGCGGGTGCACGGGCGGCTGGAGAGCCGGGGCGGTTTCCGCAGGCTGACAGGCGCCCGGGAGGTCGTACCGGTGCAGGTCGACGAGGCCGAGCAGGACCGGCTGATGAAGTTCCTCCAGGAGAGTCCGGACTGCTTCGAGGACGGCTGCGAAGGAGAATGATTTCGCACTCGGGGGGGCGGGGTCGGTACGATTCCGTTCTGCGCGCGCTCCTGGTATGGCGCCGCACCCACCCCGCAGTCAGGAGAGACCGGTGTCAGAAGTCCGTGTGATCATCCAACGCGATTCCGAGCGGGAAGAGCGCGCGGTGACGACGGGCACCACGGCCGCCGACCTCTTCGCCGGCGAGCGCTCGGTGATCGCCGCGCGCGTGGCCGGAGTGCTCAGGGACCTCGCCCACGAGGTCGGGGACGGCGAGACCGTCGAGCCCGTGGAGATCACCTCCGAGGACGGCCTGAACATCCTGCGCCACTCCACCGCGCACGTCATGGCGCAGGCCGTGCAGGAGATCTTCCCCGAGGCCAGGCTGGGCATCGGCCCGCCGGTCAAGGACGGCTTCTACTACGACTTCGACGTCGCCCGGCCGTTCACGCCGGAGGACCTCAAGGCCGTCGAGAAGAAGATGCAGGAGATCCAGAAGCGCGGCCAGCGGTTCGCCCGCCGCGTCGTCACCGACGAGGCCGCCCGCGAGGAACTCGCCGACGAGCCGTACAAGCTGGAACTGATCGGCCTCAAGGGCTCCGCGTCCACCGAGGACGGCGCCGACGTCGAGGTCGGCGCCGGTGAGCTGACCATCTACGACAACCTGGACGCCAAGACCGGCGAGCTGTGCTGGAAGGACCTCTGCCGCGGTCCCCACCTGCCCTCCACCCGCCTCATCCCGGCGTTCAAGCTGATGCGCAACGCGGCCGCCTACTGGCGCGGCAGCGAGAAGAACCCGATGCTCCAGCGCATCTACGGCACCGCCTGGCCGTCCAAGGACGAGCTGAAGGCGTACCTCGACTTCCTCACCGAGGCCGAGAAGCGCGACCACCGCAAGCTCGGTGCCGAACTCGACCTCTTCTCCATCCCCGAGCAGATCGGCTCCGGCCTCGCCGTCTTCCACCCCAAGGGCGGCATCGTCCGCCGGGTCATGGAGGACTACTCGCGCCGCCGCCACGAGGAGGAGGGCTACGAGTTCGTTTACACCCCGCACGCCACGAAGGGGAAGCTCTTCGAGACCTCCGGGCACCTCGACTGGTACGCCGACGGCATGTACCCCCCCATGCAGCTCGACGAGGGCGTGGACTACTACCTGAAGCCCATGAACTGCCCGATGCACAACCTGATCTTCGACGCGCGCGGCCGCTCCTACCGCGAACTGCCGCTGCGCCTCTTCGAGTTCGGGACCGTGTACCGGTACGAGAAGTCCGGCGTGGTGCACGGCCTGACCCGCGCCCGCGGCTTCACCCAGGACGACGCGCACATCTACTGCACCCGTGAGCAGATGGCCGACGAGCTCGACAAGACGCTCACCTTCGTCCTCAACCTGCTGCGCGACTACGGTCTGACCGACTTCTACCTGGAGCTCTCCACCAAGGACCCGGAGAAGTTCGTCGGCTCCGACGAGGTGTGGGAGGAGGCCACCGAGACCCTCCGCCAGGTCGCCGAGAAGCAGGGCCTGCCGCTGGTCCCCGACCCGGGCGGTGCCGCCTTCTACGGCCCGAAGATCTCCGTCCAGACCAAGGACGCCATCGGCCGCACCTGGCAGATGTCCACGGTCCAGCTCGACTTCAACCTGCCGGAGCGCTTCGACCTGGAGTACACGGCGGCCGACGGCACCAAGCAGCGCCCGGTCATGATCCACCGCGCGCTGTTCGGCTCCATCGAGCGGTTCTTCGCGGTCCTGCTGGAGCACTACGCGGGCGCCTTCCCGGCCTGGCTGGCCCCGGTCCAGGCGATCGGCATCCCGATCGGTGACGCCCACGTCGAGTATCTGGAGAAGTTCGCCGCCGAGGCGAAGAAGCAGGGGCTGCGGGTCGAGGTGGACTCCTCCTCGGACCGTATGCAGAAAAAGATCCGCAACGCCCAGAAGCAGAAGGTGCCCTTCATGGTCATCGTGGGCGACGACGACATGAACGCGGGCACGGTGTCCTTCCGCTACCGCGACGGTTCGCAGGAGAACGGCATCCCCTCCGACGAGGCGATCGCGAAGATCGTGAAGGTCGTCGAGGAGCGGGCGCAGGTCTGATCCGGCGGCGGGCCGCCGTGCCGGAGGGCCCCCGGGAGTACCCCGGGGGCCTTTTCCTGCACCCGGTGGGGACGCCATATGCTGCGTGGCATGACGAGTGAGCCGGAGCAGCAGATCGGAGTGGGTACCCAGGACGCCTTCCAGCGCCTGTGGACGCCCCATCGGATGGCCTACATCCAGGGTGAGAACAAGCCGACCGGACCGGGCTCCGGCGACGGCTGCCCCTTCTGCTCGATCCCGGCCAAGTCCGACGAGGACGGCCTGATCGTCCGGCGCGGTGAGCAGGTGTACGCGGTCCTCAACCTGTACCCCTACAACGGCGGCCACCTCATGGCCGTGCCGTACCGCCACGTCGCCGACTACACGGACCTGACGAGTGCGGAGACCGCCGAACTGGCCGAGCTGACCAAGCAGGCGATGACGGCCCTGCGGACGGCGTCCGGCGCCCAGGGCTTCAACATCGGCATGAACCAGGGCGGGGTGGCCGGCGCGGGCATCGCGGCCCACCTCCACCAGCACATCGTCCCGCGCTGGGGCGGCGACACCAACTTCATGCCGGTCGTGGGCCACACCCGCGTCCTGCCCCAACTCCTGGCCGACACCCGCACCATGCTCGCGGCGGCCTGGCCGGAAGCCTGATCCTCTCGATTCAGGCCGGCACAACCAGCCCGTCCGGCGATTGAGGACAAGGCCCGTCCAGGGCCGAAGGGGGTCTGGGGGCACCGCCCCCAGCCACCCACCCGCACCGAGCGATCCCGCCGAACCGCCGGAGGCTCACGCGTCGTAGACGTCCGCCTTCTTCGGCGTCACATCCTGCACCGCCCCGCTGAGCGCCGACGACCGCGACCCGAACTTGGACGTGTCCACGCCGTTCTCGTTGAGCACCCGGATCGCCGCCGAGTGCACCACCCGCAGCACCGGAGTGGCCGCGCGCAGCGCGTCGTCGGCCATGAAGCGGTGCCGCCACGGCTGGTCCGCCCAGGCGTGCCGCAGTCCGAACGGCTCGGGCAGGGCGAGGGAGCCGCCGAGCCAGTTCAGCGCCGGGGGATACCAGGTGAGGGGCGCCCGCACCGCGAGCCGTACGACCTCGTCGCTGTTGACCAGCGGGAGCTTGATCGACCGGGACTCCCACGGCTTGAACGTCTTCTGGACGCTCCTCGTCGGTGCCGAGGGCTTGCCCATGAACACCCCGTTCACCGGCCCCAGCGCATGTCCCGTGACCTCGATGCGCAGCGTCTGGTGCAGCACCGTCACGGTGATCATCATGGTGAGGATCAGCTGCCCGTCCCACAGCACCCACTGCACGCCGAGGTAGTGCCGGTCACCCGCGCCGAACTGCTGGTTGTTGCATATCTCCTGCACGGCGTGCGGCTTGACCTGGTACGCCTCGACGTCCGTGCCGTCGGGCCGGGACACCGCGCCCGCGTTCTCGCCGACCGGGGTGACGATCCAGTGCTTGATCGACGGCTTGGGGAAGCCGCCGGTGTGCAGCGGGCCGCGGGTCAGCATGCCCAGCTGGTCGTGGATGGCACGGATGACGTCCCAGCTGCGGAACGGGTGGATCTCCTTGGTGGGGTCGGCCGGTACGAGGTCCTCGGCGAGCTGCCAGCTGCCCCAGCGGGTGCCCATGCCGAGGATGCCCTTGGGACCGGCGTAGAAGGCCGAGTTGGACTGCTGCTCGGCGCTCAGCCTGGCCAGCGACTGGCGCAGCTGCTCGGCCGCGTTCTCGCCGGGGCTGCTGGGCACCGCCTCGGGGACCTTGGCGCCGATGCCGCTGCCGGACAGCAGACCGTCCCAGCGGGCCCGCAGGTCCTTCGCGGTCCCCTCGCAGATCCGCTTGGCCCAGAACCAGCCGAACACCGGCATCACCACGCACAGCCGCGCGTACCACGCCCAGAACCCGGCGAACGGCATCTTGATCAGGAAGAGCACGCCGAGGACGCCGACCCCGGCGAGCAGGGCGGTACCGAGCGCGGAGGCGCGCTTGGCGGTGTTCTTGGCGATCATGGAGCGGACCTGGAAGACCCCGAGCCAGACGGCCAGGCCGGGCAGGAAGGCCAGTCCGCACAGCGCCATCACGGCCGTGAGCCGGTTGTCGCGCTCGCGGCGGATGCGGTGGGCGGCCAGCGCGTGCTCGACGACGACCTGCGGTTCCACGCCGAAGGCCTGGATGAGCGCCTTGCGGCCGCTGCCCAGCATGCGGTCGATCAGCGCGCGCGTGTACGCCTCGCCCAGATTGGGCCGGAAGATCGTCGCCCAGGGCCTGCCGTCCTTGACGGTGGACTGGTGCCATTCGTTGTCGGCCTTCTTGATCTCCTCCATGGGGTTGTCCCGGTAGGCGGCCGAGGCCAGCGCGTAGGTGGGCGTCTGCCCCTCGTCGCCGGTACGCGGCACCTGCGGACCGAAGAAGTCCGCGTACCCGCCGTCACTGCTCATAGCCGCCCCCCATCGCCACAGCCCCGCTCCTGCGGCCTTCCCGACTTCCTTGCTCCGCACACCTGTTGATCAGGTGATCAGCGTATCCGTCCGTGGTGACAGTTCGTCGGCGGACGGCGGAACACCTCTGCGGTCACGCCCCTTCCGCTTCCTCCCGCGCCGTTTCGCGCCCTGTGCTCCCCGGCCGCCGGGGTGCCCGCACACCGGTGCCGGGAGCCCGGACCGTCTGCGACGGTCCGCGAACTCCCGGCATCCGGGGGGCGGTTACGGTGCGGTCATCCGGTCACGGGTTCTCCTGGGCCTCCGCGCGGAGCTTCTCCGAGATCTGCGGCGGCATCGGTTCGTGCCGTGCGTAGGAGCGGTTGAAGCGGGCGGTGCCGTGCGACAACGAGCGCAGGTCGACGGCGTAGCGGCCGATCTCGATCTCCGGCACCTCGGCCCGGACCAGGGTGCGTCCGCCGGCGGTCTGCTCGGTGCCCAGCACCCGGCCGCGGCGGCCGGACAGGTCGCTCATCACGGCGCCCACGTAGTCGTCGCCGACCAGCACCGTGATCTCGGCCACCGGCTCCAGCAGATGGATCTTCGCGTCGGCCGCGGCCTCCCGCAGGGCGAGCGCGCCCGCCGTCTGGAACGCGGCGTCGGAGGAGTCCACCGAGTGCGCCTTGCCGTCGAGGAGGGTGATCCGTACGTCGACCAGCGGATACCCGGCGGCGACCCCCTTGAGGGCCTGCGCGCGTACGCCCTTCTCCACGGACGGGATGAACTGGCGCGGCACCGCGCCGCCGACGACCTTGTCCACGAACTCGATGCCCGAACCCCCGGGCAGCGGCTCCACCTCGATCTCGCAGATGGCGAACTGCCCGTGCCCGCCGGACTGCTTGACGTGCCGCCCGCGCCCGGCCGACTTCCCGGCGAAGGTCTCCCGCAGGGACACCTTGTACGGTACGACGTCGACCTGGACGCCGTAGCGGCTGCGCAGCCGCTCCAGCGCGACGTCCGCGTGCGCCTCGCCCAGGCACCACAGGACCACCTGGTGGGTGTCCTGGTTCTGTTCGAGACGCATCGTCGGGTCCTCGGCGACCAGCCGGGCCAGGCCCTGGGAGAGCTTGTCCTCGTCGGCCTTGCTGTGCGCCTCGATGGCCAGCGGCAGCAGCGGGTCGGGCATGTCCCACGGCTCCATCAGCAGCGGGTCGTCCTTCGCCGACAGCGTGTCGCCGGTCTCCGCGCGGCCCAGCTTCGCCACGCTCGCCAGATCACCCGCGATCACATGGGTGACCGGCCGCTGCTGCTTGCCGAACGGTGTGGACAGGGCGCCGATGCGCTCGTCGACGTCGTGGTCCTCGTGCCCGCGGTCGGTGAGCCCGTGCCCGGAGACATGGACCGTCTCGTCGGGGTGCAGAGTGCCGGAGAACACCCGGACCAGCGAGACGCGGCCGACATAGGGGTCGGAGGAGGTCTTCACGACCTCTGCGACCAGCGGCCCGTCCGGGTCGCACAGCTTCAGCTCGCGCGGCTCGCCGTCGGGCGTGGTGACCCGGGGCGCCGTACGCTCCAGCGGCGTCGGGAACCCGCCGGTGACCAGCTCCAGCAGCTCGACCGTGCCGAGTCCCTGCTTCGCCCCGTCGGCGGCGGGAGCGGCCGCCAGCACCGGGAAGAACACGCCGCGCGCCACGGCCCGCTCCAGATCCTCGACCAGCGTCTTGACGTCGACCTGCTCACCGCCGAGATAGCGGTCCATGAGGGTCTCGTCCTCGCTCTCGGAGATGATCCCCTCGATGAGCCGGTCGCGGGCCCCGGCGATCCGCTCCAGCTGCTCGCCCTCCGGCTCGGACTCGGTGCGCTCGCCGGACGCGTAGTCGTACAGCCGCTGCGACAGCAGTCCGGTCAGCCCGGTCACCGGCGCGTGCCCGTCGGCGCCCTGCGGGCCGTACAGCGGCAGATACAGGGGGATCACGGCGTCGGGGTCGTCGCCGCCGAACGCCTCCGCGCAGACCCGCGTCATCTCCTCGAAATCCGCGCGGGCCGCCTCCAGATGGGTGACGACGATGGCACGCGGCATCCCGACGGCCGCGCACTCCTCCCACACCATCCGGGTCGAGCCGTCCACGCCGTCGGAGGCCGAGACGACGAAAAGGGCCGCGTCCGCCGCGCGCAGACCGGCCCGCAGCTCCCCGACGAAGTCCGCGTACCCGGGGGTGTCGAGGAGGTTGATCTTGTACCCGCCCCATTCGACGGGCACCAGGGAGAGCTGCACCGAACGCTGCTGCCGGTGCTCGATCTCGTCGTAGTCGGAGACGGTGCCGCCGTCCTCCACACGGCCCGCCCGGTTCACGGCCCCCGCGGTGAGCGCGAGAGCCTCCACCAGGGTCGTCTTGCCCGAACCGGAGTGGCCGACCAGCACCACATTCCGTACGGACGCGGGACGGTCGGCCGCCGTAGCCCTGCCGGCGGCCCCGGGGTGTGATTGAGCCTTGTCGCCCATGGCCTTTGCCTCCCTGTTCGGTGAGGTCACAGTGGGCGCGGGCACGGCGGTTCCTGTCCCGGACCAGGTCCGGGGGGTGCCCCAGCGACGGCGGCTCCGGCGACGCCCGCGGTTCTTCGAGCTTTCCACTCCCGTAACGGGCCGTCCATACGACGGACGCGATCGTGCCGCCCGGCCCGTGGAAGGGGCCGCACGGCTGGGCCCAACGGCCCGCGCCCCGGCTGTGACCGGCCATCCCTCCGCCGGTGACACAGGGCCGGGTGCCCGGCCGTCGCAGGCCCGCGCGCGTGGCTACGATGGGCCAGCCGGTGGCCAGTGGGGCCGCCCGCCCATACGACCGTCGGGAAGGCCATGCTGAACAAGTACGCGCGTGCATTCTTCACGCGTGTCCTCACGCCGTTCGCCGCGTTTCTGATCCGCAGGGGCGTCAGCCCCGACACGGTCACGCTCATCGGCACCGCCGGCGTGGTCGCGGGCGCGCTGGTCTTCTACCCGCGGGGGGCGTTCTTCTGGGGCACGGTCGTGATCACGCTGTTCGTGTTCTCCGACCTCGTCGACGGCAACATGGCGCGCCAGCTGGGCCGCTCCAGCCGCTGGGGCGCCTTCCTCGACTCCACCCTCGACCGGGTGGCCGACGGCGCGATCTTCGGCGGCTTCGCCCTGTGGTACGCGGGCAACGGCGACGACAACGTGCTGTGCGCCGTGTCGATCTTCTGCCTGGCCAGCGGGCAGGTGGTGTCCTACACCAAGGCGCGCGGCGAGTCGATCGGGCTGCCCGTCGCCGTCAACGGCCTCGTCGAGCGCGCCGAGCGCCTGGTGGTGTCGCTGGTCGCGGCCGGTCTCGCCGGACTGCACACGTTCGGTGTGCCCGGTATCCAGTACCTGCTGCCCGTCGCGCTGTGGATCGTCGCCGTCGGCAGCCTGGTGACGCTGATCCAGCGGGTCGTCACGGTGCGCCGGGAGTCCGCGGAGGCCGATGCCGCGGCCGCACGGGAGAAGGCCTCCCAGGGGAGCGAGGCCGCGCAGTGAGCGTCACCGAACGCCTCACCGACGCGCTGTACGGGCTGGGCTGGGGCACGGTCAAGCGGCTGCCCGAGCCCGTGGCGGCCCGGCTGGGCCGCGGTGTCGCCGACCTCACCTGGAGGCAGCGCGGCAAAGGCGTCCTGCGCCTGGAGGCCAACTACGCGCGCGTGCTGCCCGACGCGAGCCCGGAACGGCTGGCGGAGCTCTCGCGCGCGGGCATGCGCTCGTACCTGCGCTACTGGATGGAGTCCTTCCGGCTGCCCGCCTGGAGCACCGGACGCATAAGGTCCGGCTTCGCCCCCGAGGACCTCCACCACCTCACCGAGGGCCTGGCCGCCGGACGGGGCGTCGTCCTCGCCCTGCCCCACATGGCCAACTGGGACCTCGCGGGCGCGTGGGTGACGACCGAGCTGGACACGCCGTTCACCACGGTCCAGGAGCGCCTGAAGCCGGAGTCGCTCTACGACCGTTTCGTCGCCTACCGCGAGAGCCTCGGCATGCACGTCCTGCCGCACAGCGGCGGCGCCGCCTTCGGCACCCTCGCCCGGCGGCTGCGGGACGGCGGCCTGGTCTGCCTGGTCGCCGACCGGGACCTGTCCGCGTCCGGCGTCGAGGTCTCCTTCTTCGGCGAGACGACCCGGATGCCCGCGGGCCCGGCCCTGCTCGCCCAGCAGACCGGCGCCCTGCTGCTGCCCGTCACCCTCTGGTACGACGCCTCGCCCGTCATGCGGGGCCGGGTCCATCCCCCGATCGAGGTACCCGGCTCAGGTACGCGCGCCGAGAAGACGTCTGTCATGACACAGGCGCTGGCCGATGCCTTCGCCTCGGGCATCGCCGACCATCCGGAGGACTGGCACATGCTGCAACGGCTGTGGCTGAAGGACCTCGACGCCGCGAAGGCCCCTCCGGGCAGCGGAAGGCCGGACCCGGCGGGCACCCCCGCCTTTGGCAAGGGTCCCGACACGGCCGACCGCAAACCCCCGGCCGCCGGGGCCTCCGGCGGCGCCGGCCGGGCGGGTGGACCGGTCCCGGTCCCGGGTGTGCCGGGTGCCGTGGGTTCCCGGCAAGCCGGGGCCGCGGCGGACGACGGGGCGGAGTCCGCCGTGCCGGGGGCACCGGTCTCCGGCGGGGACGCGGACGGCTCCGGACGGGGTCCGGCGGGTTCCGCGAAGGGCACGCCGTGAGGATCGGCATCGTCTGCCCGTACTCCTGGGACGTGCCGGGCGGCGTCCAGTTCCACATCCGCGACCTCGCCGAGTACTTCATCCGCCTCGGCCACGAGGTGTCCGTCCTGGCCCCGGCCGACGACGACACGCCCCTGCCGCCGTACGTCGTCTCGGCGGGCCGCGCGGTCCCGGTGCCCTACAACGGCTCGGTGGCCCGCCTCAACTTCGGCTTCCTGAGCGCCGCGCGGGTGCGCCGCTGGCTGCACGACGGCCGTTTCGACGTCGTCCACATCCATGAGCCCACCTCGCCCTCGCTCGGCCTGCTGACCTGCTGGGCGGCGCAGGGCCCGATGGTGGCCACGTTCCACACCTCCAACCCGCGCTCCAAGGCGATGATCGCCGCGTACTCGATCCTCCAGGCGGCCCTGGAGAAGATCAGCGCGCGCATCGCCGTCAGCGAGTACGCCCGCCGCACGCTCGTCGAGCACCTCGGCGGCGACGCGGTGGTCATCCCCAACGGCGTCGACGTCGGCTTCTTCGCCGGGGCGGAGCCGCGGCCGGAGTGGCAGGGCGACACGATCGGCTTCATCGGCCGTATCGACGAGCCCCGCAAGGGACTGCCGGTGCTGATGAAGGCCCTCCCGAAGATCCTCGCCGCCCGCCCGCAGACCAGGCTCCTGGTGGCCGGCCGCGGCGACGGCGAGGAGGCGGTCGCGGACCTGCCCGCGGAACTCCGCCCCCGGGTCGAGTTCCTCGGCATGATCAGCGACACGGACAAGGCCCGCTTCCTGCGCAGCATCGACCTCTACGTCGCCCCCAACACCGGCGGCGAGAGCTTCGGCATCATCCTCGTCGAGGCCATGTCGGCCGGTGCGCCCGTCCTCGCCTCGGACCTCGACGCCTTCGCCCAGGTCCTCGACCAGGGCGCGGCCGGCGCGCTCTTCGCCAACGAGGACGCCGACGCGCTCGCCGAGGCCGCGGTCCGCCTCCTGGCGGACCCCGAGCGCCGCGCCCGTCTCCGCGAGCACGGCAGTGCCCATGTCCGCCGCTTCGACTGGTCGACGGTGGGCGCGGACATCCTGTCGGTCTACGAAACGGTCACGACGGGCACGGCGGCGGTGGCGACGGACGAACGCGCGACGGGCCTGAGGGCGAGGCTGGGGCTGGCCCGGGACTGAGTCCGGGGAGCGCTTTGCGCCCAGCGGCACCTTCCTCCCGTCCGGCGGTGCCGTCCGGCTCGGGGGCGCCCTGTCGGGCAGGGTCGGCCTGGACCCACCGGCCCGTCCGGGGCCGGAGCGGGGGGTGGGGGCGGCAGCCCCCACCACGGCACCCGGGCCACCCTGGCCTGAACGACACCGCACCCCCCGCGGAGCGTAACGTTGCGGCCCGTGACCGCAACACTCATCTGGACCCTCGCCGTCCTCGCCGCGATCGCCCTGTACCTGACCTGGACAGCGGGCCGCCTCGACCGCCTCCACGCCCGCATCGACGCGGCCCGCGCGGCCCTGGACGCACAGTTGCTGCGCCGCGCCTCCGTCGCCCAGGAGCTCGCGACGTCCGGTGTGCTGGACCCGGCCGCCTCGATCGTGCTGTACGAGTCCGCGCACGCGGCCCGGCAGGCCGAGGAGGAGCAGCGTGAGGTCGCGGAGAGCGAGCTGAGCCAGTCGCTGCGGGCCGTCTTCGCGGAGCCGCAGCAGGTCGAGGCGGTGCGGGAGGCTCCCGGCGGAGAGGCGGCGGCCCACGAACTGGCGGAGGCCGTACGGCGCGTACCGATGGCCCGGCGGTTCCACAACGACGCGGTCGGCGCCGCGCGCAGGCTGCGCCAGCACCGCAAGGTCCGCTGGTTCCGGCTGGCGGGCCACGCGCCGTTCCCGATGGCGTTCGAGATGGACGACGAGCCCCCCACGGCCCTGGTGGACCGCGCGGCGTAGGGCCGGGCCCCGCCGCGGCCGGGCCGCCCGTTCCGCAGACCACGGCGCCTGACCAGCCCTTTCCCGCCGCCCGACCCGAAAAGGAGCCACCGGCTCCCCATTGGCCCTTGCAGTGGACTGGTCTCCTCACGTTTCCTCGGTGACTGCACAAACCCTCTTCCCGAGTGAGGTCATCCGTGTCCAGCACGCTCTCCGAAAACCAGCCCTCCGAGACCGGCACCGCGCGCGTCAAGCGCGGTATGGCCGAGCAGCTCAAGGGCGGCGTGATCATGGACGTCGTCACGCCCGATCAGGCGAAGATCGCCGAGGACGCAGGCGCCGTCGCCGTCATGGCCCTGGAGCGGGTCCCGGCCGACATCCGCAAGGACGGCGGCGTGGCCCGGATGTCCGACCCGGACATGATCGAGGGCATCATCGAGGCCGTCTCGATCCCCGTCATGGCGAAGTCCCGCATCGGCCACTTCGTCGAGGCCCAGGTTCTGCAGTCCCTCGGCGTCGACTACATCGACGAGTCCGAGGTCCTGACCCCGGCCGACGAGGTCAACCACTCCGACAAGTGGGCCTTCACGACCCCGTTCGTGTGCGGTGCCACCAACCTGGGCGAGGCCCTGCGCCGGATCGCCGAGGGTGCCGCGATGATCCGCTCCAAGGGCGAGGCCGGTACCGGCAACGTCGTCGAGGCCGTCCGCCACCTCCGCCAGATCAAGAACGAGATCGCCCGCCTGCGCGGCTTCGACAACCACGAGCTGTACGCCGCCGCCAAGGAACTGCGCGCCCCCTACGAGCTGGTCAAGGAGGTCGCCGCGCTCGGCAAGCTCCCCGTGGTGCTGTTCTCCGCGGGCGGCGTGGCCACCCCGGCGGACGCCGCGCTGATGCGCCAGCTCGGTGCCGAGGGCGTCTTCGTGGGCTCCGGCATCTTCAAGTCCGGCGACCCGGCGAAGCGCGCCGCGGCCATCGTCAAGGCGACCACCTTCTACGACGACCCGAAGATCATCGCGGACGCGTCCCGCAACCTCGGCGAGGCCATGGTCGGCATCAACTGCGACACCCTCCCCGAGTCCGAGCGCTACGCCAACCGCGGCTGGTAGTCCTCCATGTCCCACGAGGCACCTGTCGTCGGCGTCCTGGCCCTCCAGGGCGACGTCCGGGAGCACCTCACAGCCCTGGCCGCGGCCGACGCCGTGGCCAGGCCGGTGCGGCGCCCCGGGGAACTCGCCGAGGTGGACGGTCTGGTCATCCCCGGCGGCGAGTCCACCACCATCTCCAAGCTGGCCGTGCTGTTCGGCGTGATGGAGCCGCTCCGCGCGCGCGTGCGGTCCGGGATGCCCGTCTACGGCACCTGCGCCGGCATGATCATGCTCGCCGACAAGATCCTCGACCCGCGCTCGGGCCAGGAGACCGTCGGCGGCATCGACATGATCGTGCGCCGCAACGCCTTCGGCCGTCAGAACGAGTCCTTCGAGGCACGGGTCGACGTCCGCGGCATCGACGGGGATGCTGTGGAGGGAGTGTTCATCCGCGCTCCCTGGGTGGAGTCCGTCGGCGCCCGTGCCGAGGTCCTCGCCGAGCACGGCGGCCACATCGTCGCGGTCCGCCAGGGCAACGCGCTCGCCACCTCGTTCCATCCGGAACTGACCGGCGACCACCGTGTGCACGCCCTGTTCGTCGACATGGTGCGCGCGTCCCTGACGGCGGAGTCCTTGTAGGATCGCTGGCGTTCAGGCAGAGATGGGTTACGCGAAGGAGACAGGCAGATGTCCGGCCACTCTAAATGGGCCACGACGAAGCACAAGAAGGCCGTGATCGACGCCAAACGCGGCAAGCTCTTCGCGAAGCTGATCAAGAACATCGAGGTCGCGGCGCGGATGGGCGGCGTGGACGTCGAAGGCAACCCGACGCTCTACGACGCCGTCCAGAAGGCCAAGAAGCAGTCGGTGCCCAACAAGAACATCGACTCCGCGATCAAGCGCGGCGGCGGTCTCGAGGCCGGTGGCGCCGACTACGAGACGATCATGTACGAGGGCTACGGTCCGAACGGCGTCGCGGTCCTCATCGAGTGCCTCACCGACAACCGCAACCGCGCCGCGTCCGACGTGCGGGTCGCCATGACCCGCAACGGCGGCTCCATGGCCGACCCCGGCTCGGTGTCGTACATGTTCAGCCGCAAGGGCGTCGTCATCGTCCCCAAGGGGGAGCTGACCGAGGACGACGTCCTGGGCGCCGTCCTGGACGCGGGCGCCGAGGAGGTCAACGACCTCGGTGAGTCGTTCGAGGTCGTCAGCGAGGCCACCGACCTGGTCGCGGTCCGCACCGCCCTCCAGGAGAACGGCATCGACTACGACTCCGCGGAGTCGAGCTTCGTCCCCTCCGTCCAGGTCGAGCTGGAGGAGGAGGGCGCCAGGAAGATCTTCAAGCTGATCGACGCGCTCGAGGACAGCGACGACGTGCAGAACGTCTTCGCCAACTTCGACGTCAGCGACGAGGTCATGGAGAAGGTCGACGCGTAATGCCACCGCGCGGCGCACGCCGTACGGGAGCCACGGATCGAACGGGCCGACGGGACGCACCCGCCGGCCCGTCGTCGTGCCGGGCGCCGGTGCCCGCGGCCGGCCCGCCCGGCCCCGTGTGCCGGGCATTGTCGGTGGCACCGGATAGCCTGCACAAACAGGTGAGCGAACGGGAGGGGGCGGGGGTGCTGGTACTCGGGGTGGACCCCGGTCTGACCCGCTGCGGTGTCGGTGTCGTCGAGGGTGTCGCCGGGCGGCCTCTGACCCTGCGCGGTGTCGGTGTCGTACGGACCCCCGTCGACGCGGAGCTGGGCGACCGTCTGGTCGCCGTCGAGGCCGGCATCGAGCGGTGGCTCGACGAGTACCGGCCCGAGGTCGTCGCCGTGGAGCGGGTGTTCAGCCAGCACAACGTGCGCACCGTGATGGGCACCGCCCAGGCCAGCGCCGTCGCCATGCTGTGCGCCGCCCGCCGCGGCATCCCCGTCGCCCTGCACACGCCCAGCGAGGTCAAGGCCGCCGTCACCGGCACCGGACGCGCGGACAAGGCACAGGTCGGCGCCATGGTCACCCGGCTGCTGCGGCTCGACGCGCCCCCGAAGCCCGCCGACGCCGCCGACGCCCTCGCGCTCGCCATCTGCCACATCTGGCGCGCCCCCGCCCAGAACCGGCTCCAGCAGGCCGTCGCCCTGCACACCGCCTCCCGCACCCCGGCGCGCCCCGCCCCCGGCACCGCCGGCCGCACCGCCACCGCACCGAAAGGCCGTACGTCATGATCGCCTTCGTCAGCGGCACGGTCGCCGCCCTCGCCCCCGACACCGCGGTCGTCGAGGTGGGCGGCGTCGGCATGGCCGTCCAGTGCACGCCCGGCACGCTCGCCACGCTGCGGGTCGGCCAGCACGCCAAGCTCGCCACCTCGCTCGTCGTACGTGAGGACTCGCTGACCCTCTACGGTTTCGCGGACGACGACGAGCGCCAGGTCTTCGTCCTGCTGCAGACCGCCAGCGGTGTCGGCCCCCGACTCGCCCAGGCCATGCTCGCCGTGCACAGCCCGGACGCGCTGCGCAGGGCGATCGCCACCGGCGACGAGAAGGCGCTGACGGCGGTCCCCGGCATCGGCAAGAGGGGCGCCCAGAAACTCCTGCTGGAGCTGAAGGACCGCCTCGGCGAGCCCGTCGGCGCCCCCGCCGCCGCGACCGGAGCGGCCACCGGCTGGCGCGACCAGCTGCACGCCGCCCTGGTCGGCCTGGGGTACGCCGCACGCGAGGCCGAGGAGGCCGTCGCCGCCGTGGCCCCGCAGGCCGAGGCCGCCGCCGGCGCCCCCCAGGTGGGTGCCCTCCTGAGAGCCGCCCTCCAGACCCTGAACCGCGCCCGCTGACCCCCGGACGCCCGGCCGGCCCGCCGGGCGCGCCACCCCGAGGAGAACCGCAGTGAACTGGGACGACACGACCGACACCGCCGCCGGCGAGGAGCGGCTCGTCGGTGCGCCCGCCGACGGCGAGGAGCGGCTCGTCGGTGCGTCCGCCGACGGCGAGGACCAGGCCGTCGAGGCCGCCCTGCGCCCCAAGGACCTCGACGAGTTCATCGGCCAGGAGAAGGTCCGCGAACAGCTCGACCTCGTCCTGCGCGCCGCCCGCGCCCGGGGCGCCACCGCCGACCACGTCCTCCTGTCCGGCGCCCCGGGACTCGGCAAGACCACCCTCTCCATGATCATCGCAGCCGAGATGGGCGCCCCCATCCGCATCACCAGCGGCCCCGCCATCCAGCACGCGGGCGACCTCGCCGCGATCCTCTCCTCGCTGCAGGAGGGCGAGGTCCTCTTCCTCGACGAGATCCACCGCATGTCCCGGCCCGCCGAGGAGATGCTCTACATGGCGATGGAGGACTTCCGCGTCGACGTCATCGTCGGCAAGGGACCCGGCGCCACCGCGATCCCCCTCGAACTGCCGCCGTTCACCCTGGTCGGCGCCACCACCCGCGCGGGCCTGCTGCCGCCGCCGCTGCGCGACCGCTTCGGCTTCACCGCCCACATGGAGTTCTACGAACCGACCGAGCTCGAGCGTGTCGTGCACCGCTCGGCCGGACTGCTCGACGTGGAGATCGACCCCGACGGCGCCGCCGAGATCGCCGGGCGCTCCCGCGGCACGCCCCGCATCGCCAACCGGCTGCTGCGCCGGGTGCGCGACTACGCGCAGGTCAAGGCGGACGGACTGATCACCCGCGACATCGCCGCGGCCGCCCTCAAGGTCTACGAGGTCGACGCCCGCGGCCTCGACCGGCTCGACCGCGCCGTACTGCAGGCCCTGCTCAAGCTGTTCGGCGGCGGACCCGTCGGCCTGTCCACGCTCGCCGTCGCGGTGGGGGAGGAGCGGGAGACCGTGGAAGAGGTGGCCGAGCCCTTCCTCGTACGCGAGGGACTGCTCGCCCGCACCCCCCGCGGCCGGATCGCCACCCCGGCCGCATGGGCACATCTCGGCCTCGCCCCGCCGCACGCGTCAACCCCGGGAAACGGACAACAGGACCTGTTCGGGGCGTGACGGCCCCGGCATTCGCCTCAGCAGGAACCCAGGTGGGATGCTGAGCGTTGTTCCCTGCGCGCGGACTCGCTTAGACTCCGCCGATGCCGCCTTCGCGGGCAGCACCGACCACCCCCATAACCCAGGCCGTGACCCCCGCGGTCGTGCGAAGGAAATCCCGTCCCGTGAATATCGTCACCCTCCTTCCGTTCATCGTGCTCATCGGTGCCATGGTCCTGATGACCCGGTCGGCCAAGAAGAAGCAGCAGCAGGCCACCAACATGCGGGAGCAGCTGCAGCCCGGCAGCGGTGTCCGCACCATCGGGGGCATGTACGCGACGGTCAAGGAGGTCAACGAGGAGACCATCCTCCTCGACGCCGGTCCGGGGGTGGAACTGCTCTTCGCGAAGAACGCGATCGGTGCCGTACTGACCGACGACGAGTACAACCGCATCGTGCACGGCATCGAGCACGACCTGAAGTCCGACGCCGACGTCGTTCCCGACGACGCCTCCTCCCTCACCGAGACCGACGAGTCCTCCGACGACGCTGCCGCCGCTCCCGCCGACAAGGCCGTCGACCTCGGCAAGAAGGACACGGCCGAGGAGCCGTCCGACGCCGCCGTGACCGCCGAGGGCGCCGAGCCCACCGACGCGAAGCCGGACGACGAGCCGAAGAAGACCGACGGGGAGTCCGGCGCGAAGTAGCCGCCTGCCGGGGCGCCGGGCCGCCGCGCCCGAGCACCCCGTCAGGTGCTGATCTCGCACGGCATCCCGACACCAGTCATGGCCGCCCGCACGCCCACGGGAGCGCGAGGCGGCCCGAGAGGGAGTACGAGAAGGTGGCAGCACCTAAGAAGGGCCGGAGCGCGAGTGCCCAGAGCAAGCCGGGGCGCTCACTGGCCCTCATCCTGATCGCCATCGTGGCGCTCACCGGAGGCATGTTCGCCTCCGGACACAAGACTCCGCGCCTCGGCATCGACCTGGCCGGCGGTACGAGCATCACGCTGCGGGCGGTCCCCGAGGCGGGCCAGGAGTCCGCGATCAACAAGACCAACATGAACACCGCGGTCGACATCATGGAACGCCGCGTCAACGGTCTTGGTGTGTCGGAGGCCGAGGTACAGACCCAGGGCGACCGGAACATCATCGTCAACATTCCCAAGGGCACGAACTCCAAGTCCGCCCGGGAACAGGTCGGCACCACCGCCAAGCTGTACTTCCGCCCCGTCCTGGCCACCGAGGTGTCCGGCAGCGCCGCGACGGCCAGCCCGTCGCCGAGCGCGTCCTCCTCGGCCAAGGCGGGCGACAAGGCGACCGGCACGTCCTCCTCGTCCCCGTCGGCCTCCTCCAGCCCGTCGGCGAGCGCCACCACCCAGGGCCGCTCCGTCACCGACGCGCTGAAGGCCGACGCGACGCCCTCCGGTTCGGCGTCCGCCTCCTCCTCGGCCTCAGCCAAGGCCTCCTCCAGCGCCTCCCCGTCGGCGAGCAGCAGCTCCTCGGCGAGCGCCGCCGCGGCCGCGCTCGAGGCCCAGTACACGGCACTGGACTGCAGCAAGGCCTCCGCCCGCGCCACCGCCGGCAAGACGGCCAAGCCCACCGACTCCACGGTCGCCTGCGGCAAGAACTCGCAGGGCGCCTGGCAGAAGTACGTCCTCGGCCCCGCCGCGGTCGACGGCACCGACGTCAAGAAGTCGCAGGCCGTCTTCAACACGCAGACCGCCGCCGGCTGGACCGTCACCATGGACTTCACCGGCAAGGGCAGCAAGAAGTTCGCCGACATCACCGGCAAGCTCGCGCAGAACCAGTCCCCGCAGAACCAGTTCGCGATCGTCCTGGACGGCGAGGTCGTCTCCGACCCGTACGTCAGCCAGGCGCTCACCGGTGGCAGCGCGGAGATCTCCGGCAGCTTCGACCAGACGGAGGCGCAGAGCCTCGCCAACATGCTGTCCTACGGCGCCCTGCCGCTGACCTTCAAGGAGGACAGCGTCACCACGGTGACCGCCGCGCTCGGCGGTGAGCAGCTGAAGGCCGGCCTCATCGCCGGAGCCATCGGTCTCGCCCTGGTCGTCATCTACCTGCTGCTCTTCTACCGCGGCCTGTCCGTCATCGCCATCCCGTCGCTGCTGGTCTCCGCGATCCTCACCTACGTGATCATGGCGCTGCTCGGCCCGACCATCGGCTTCGCGCTCAACCTGCCGGCCGTCTGCGGCGCCATCGTCGCCATCGGCATCACCGCGGACTCGTTCATCGTGTTCTTCGAGCGCATCCGGGACGAGATCCGTGAGGGCCGCTCGCTGCGCCCCGCCGTCGAGCGGGCCTGGCCGCGTGCCCGGCGCACCATCCTGGTCTCCGACTTCGTGTCGTTCCTCGCCGCGGCGGTCCTCTTCATCGTCACGGTCGGCAAGGTCCAGGGCTTCGCCTTCACCCTCGGTCTGACCACCGTGCTCGACGTGGTCGTGGTGTTCCTCTTCACCAAGCCGCTGATGACGATCCTCGCGCGCCGCAAGTTCTTCGCGAACGGTCACAAGTGGTCCGGTCTCGACCCGAAGGCTCTGGGTGCCAAGCCGCCGCTGCGCTCCACCCGCCGTCCCACCCGTCCTGCCGGCCCCGTCGACCCGAAGGAGGCGTGAGATGTCGAAGCTCGGCAGCCTCGGCGCCCGACTCCACCACGGTGAGGTCGCCTACGACTTCATCGGCCACCGCAAGCTCTGGTACGGCGTCTCCCTCCTCATCACCATCACGGCCATCCTCGGCCTGACGGTGCGCGGCCTGAACATGGGCATCGAGTTCCAGGGCGGGGCGGTCTTCACCACGCCGAAGCACATGAGCGCCTCGGTGACCCAGGCGGAGAACTTCGCGACGGAGGCGTCCGGGCACGACGCCATCGTCCAGAAGCTCGGTGACGGCAGCCTGCGCATCCAGATCTCCGGCATCGACACCGACAAGTCCGACGCCATCAAGGACACGCTGGCCAAGGACCTCAAGGTCAACACCGAGAAGATCAACGCCGACCTGGTCGGCCCCAGCTGGGGCGAGCAGATCGCCAACAAGGCCTGGCAGGGCCTGGCGATCTTCATGGTCCTCGTCGTGATCTACCTGGCGATCGCCTTCGAATGGCGGATGGCCCTGGCCGCGCTCGTCGCCCTGATCCACGACCTCACGATCACCACCGGCATCTACGCCCTCGTCGGCTTCGAGGTCACGCCGGGCACCGTGATCGGTCTGCTGACGATCCTCGGTTACTCGCTCTACGACACGGTCGTCGTCTTCGACAGCCTCAAGGAGCAGACCCGGGACATCACCAAGCAGACCCGCTGGACCTACAGCGAGATCGCCAACCGCTCCATCAACGGCACGCTGATGCGGTCCATCAACACCACCGCGGTCGCCCTGCTGCCGGTCGCCGCCCTGCTGTTCATCGGCGGCGGCTTCCTCGGCGCGGGCATGCTCAACGACATCTCCCTGTCGCTGTTCGTCGGTCTCGCGGCCGGTGCCTACTCGTCGATCTTCATCGCCACCCCGCTCGTCGCCGACCTCAAGGAGCGCGAGCCGGAGATGAGGGCGCTCAGGAAGCGGGTGCTCGCCAAGCGCGCCCAGGCCGCCGCCGAGGAGGAGACGGCCGGGGTCCGGGCAGCCTCCGCGCCGCTCGACCCCGACTCCGGCCTCGACGAGGAGGACGCCGCCCACGCCGTCGTGGGCCCGCGTCATCAGCCCGCCTCCCGCGGCCGTGGCGGCCGCGGCCGATCCTCCGGGAAGCGCCGATGACCGGTATCGAAGAACTGCTTCTCAGCCGTATCCGCGATGTCGCGGACTACCCCGAGCCCGGGGTGATGTTCAAGGACATCACCCCGCTGCTCGCGGACCCGGCGGCGTTCAGCGCGCTCACCGGCGCGCTCGCCGAGATCGCCGTCCGGCAGGGCGCCACCAAGGTCGTCGGCCTGGAGGCCCGCGGCTTCATCCTCGGCGCCCCGGTCGCCGTCCGCGCGGGGCTCGGCTTCATCCCCGTGCGCAAGGCGGGCAAGCTCCCCGGAGCCACCCTCGGCCAGGCGTACGACCTGGAGTACGGCTCCGCCGAGATCGAGGTGCACGCCGAGGACCTGAGCACGGGCGACCGTGTCCTGGTCGTCGACGACGTCCTCGCCACCGGTGGCACCGCCGAGGCCTCCGTCCAGCTCATCCGCCGCGCGGGCGCCGAGGTGGCGGGCGTGGCGGTCCTGATGGAACTCGGCTTCCTCGGCGGCCGGGCCCGCCTGGAACCGTCCCTGGCGGGCGCCCCCCTGGAGTCCCTCCTGAAGATCTGACCCCGAACCCCCGCGCCCGGCACGCCTTCCGTGTGCCGGGCGCGGTCGTGTGCCCACGACTCCGGTCCCCTGACCCGGGCGGGCCCCCGCCGCATGCCCCGGGCGCCGCGTGCTCCCCGGCGCACCGCCGCGACCCCCGGCGCACCGCCCCCGCGAGGGGGTCCGGGGGCGGAGCCCCCGGGGTCGGGAACGGGAAGGGGCGGCGGGGGCGAACACCCTCTCCGCCCCCCTCCCCGCGCGGCGGTCACCCCGACCTCGCGGGAGCGACCTCGCGGGAGCGACCCTGGAAGTACCCGCAGGCCCCCACGTTTCCCCGCCGCACGGCCTGCTCCGCAGCGGTCTGAAGGCGATGCCCGGGCCAGGCATCGCTACCATGGGGTTTCCGGAGCCTGACCGGGGACCCGGATCGCGCACGAGGAGTCCTCTTGCCAGACGAGGCCCAGCATCTGACCGCCGCCAAGCCCGAGTCGCCCTCGGCGCAGGCGGCGCAGGCGGCAGAGCCCGCGCAGCCCGCGAAGCACGACGCCCGTGGGACGGCCGAGCACGCCCAGGCCGCGCCCGCCGAGACGGCCGCCGAGCAGCCGCGGCCCAAGCCGTCCCCCGCTCCCGAATCCGCCCGGGCGGAGGGAACCACCGGAACCCCGGCGGCTCGGAACCGCCCCGCCCCGGCGGCCCGCCCGGCCGCGGGGCAGCCCGCCCGTGCCGGCTCCTCCAACCGTGTCCGCGCCCGCCTGGCCCGCCTCGGCGTCCAGCGTGCCAACCCCTACAACCCGGTCCTGGAGCCGCTGCTGCGGATAGTGCGCAGCAACGACCCGAAGATCGAGACCCAGACGCTGCGCCAGATCGAGAGCGCCTACCAGGTCGCCGAGCGCTGGCACCGCGGTCAGAAGCGCAAGAGCGGCGACCCGTACATCACCCATCCGCTCGCCGTCACCACGATCCTCGCCGAGCTGGGCATGGACCCGGCCACCCTGATGGCGGGCCTCCTGCACGACACCGTCGAGGACACCGAGTACGGCCTCGACGACCTGCGCCGCGACTTCGGCGACGTCGTGGCCCTGCTGGTCGACGGCGTGACCAAGCTGGACAAGGTCAAGTTCGGCGAGGCCGCGCAGGCGGAGACCGTGCGCAAGATGGTCGTGGCGATGGCCAAGGACCCGCGTGTCCTGGTCATCAAGCTCGCCGACCGGCTGCACAACATGCGCACCATGCGCTACCTCAAGCGCGAGAAGCAGGAGAAGAAGGCGCGCGAGACCCTGGAGATCTACGCGCCGCTCGCCCACCGCCTCGGCATGAACACCATCAAGTGGGAACTGGAGGACCTCGCCTTCGCGATCCTCTATCCCAAGATGTACGACGAGATCGTACGGCTGGTGGCCGAGCGGGCACCGAAGCGTGACGAGTACCTGGCCATAGTGACCGACGAGGTCCAGGCCGACCTGCGGGCCGCCCGCATCAAGGCGACCGTCACCGGCCGCCCCAAGCACTACTACAGCGTCTACCAGAAGATGATCGTCCGCGGCCGGGACTTCGCGGAGATCTACGACCTGGTGGGCATCCGCGTCCTCGTCGACACCGTCCGCGACTGCTACGCCGCCCTCGGCACCGTGCACGCGCGATGGAACCCGGTCCCCGGCCGGTTCAAGGACTACATCGCGATGCCCAAGTTCAACATGTACCAGTCGCTGCACACGACGGTCATCGGCCCCAACGGCAAGCCGGTCGAGCTCCAGATCCGCACGTTCGACATGCACCGCCGCGCCGAGTACGGCATCGCCGCGCACTGGAAGTACAAGCAGGACGCGGTGGCGGGCGCCTCCAAGGTGCGTACCGACGCCCCCCGGCCGGCCGGCCGGGCCGGCAAGGACGCGGCGTCCATCAACGACATGGCGTGGCTGCGGCAGCTGCTGGACTGGCAGAAGGAGACCGAGGACCCCGGCGAGTTCCTGGAGTCCCTCCGCTTCGACCTGTCCCGCAACGAGGTCTTCGTCTTCACCCCCAAGGGTGATGTGATCGCGCTCCCGGCCGGTGCCACGCCGGTCGACTTCGCGTACGCCGTCCACACGGAGGTCGGCCACCGCACGATAGGAGCACGGGTCAACGGCAGGCTCGTACCGCTCGAGTCGACCCTCGACAACGGCGACCTGGTGGAGGTCTTCACCTCCAAGGCGGCGGGGGCGGGCCCCTCCCGGGACTGGCTCGGCTTCGTCAAGTCGCCGCGCGCCCGCAACAAGATCCGCGGCTGGTTCTCCAAGGAGCGCCGCGACGAGGCGATCGAGCAGGGCAAGGACGCCATCGCGCGCGCGATGCGCAAGCAGAACCTCCCGATCCAGCGCATCCTCACCGGCGACTCCCTGGTCACCCTGGCGCACGAGATGCGCTACCCGGACATCTCCTCCCTGTACGCGGCGATCGGCGAGGGCCATGTGGCCGCGCAGAACGTCGTGCAGAAGCTGGTACAGGCCCTCGGCGGCGAGGAGGCGGCCAGTGAGGAGATCGACGAGACGGTCCCGCCGTCCCGCACCCGCGGCCGCAAGCGGCGCAGCCAGGACCCGGGCGTGGTGGTCAAGGGCGTCGACGACGTGTGGGTCAAGCTGGCCCGCTGCTGCACACCCGTCCCCGGCGATCCGATCATCGGATTCGTCACCCGCGGTAGTGGCGTATCGGTTCACCGCAGCGACTGCGTCAACGTGGACTCGCTCTCCCGTGAACCCGAGCGGATCCTCGAGGTGGAGTGGGCGCCCACCCAGTCGTCGGTCTTCCTGGTCGCCATCCAGGTGGAGGCCCTCGACCGCTCCAGGCTGCTGTCCGACGTCACCCGCGTGCTGTCCGACCAGCACGTCAACATCCTCTCGGCGGCCGTCCAGACCTCCCGTGACCGTGTCGCCACCTCCCGCTTCACCTTCGAGATGGGCGACCCCAAGCACCTCGGGCACGTCCTGAAGGCCGTACGGGGCGTGGAGGGCGTCTACGACGTCTACCGGGTCACCTCGGCCCGCCAGCGCTGAACACCGCCCCGTACAGCCCCGCCGTGCGGCGCCCCGCCGCGAGTCCAGGAACCGGCGCCGTGCCGGAGCCCGGCGTCCCGCCGCCACGTCAGAATCCGGCGTCCGCCGCGGCGCCGGGGCCCGGTGCCTCGCCGTGACGTCGGGGCCCGGCGTGCCGCCGTGATGTCGAGGCCCGGCGCCTCGCCGCCATGTCAGAGCCCGGCGCCTGGCCGTGACGCCGGAGCCTGGTGCCCCGGCCGCGACCCCAGAACCCGGTGCCCGGCCGCGTCATGTCAGGACCCGGTCTCCCGGCGGAACGGCGGTGCCCCTCCCGCCGTCATCGGGGGAGGGGCACCGCCGTTCCTGTGCTTGCCGGCGCTCCGGCGGGGGATCAGCCGCCGAACTCCTGCAGACCCTTCAGCGCCTGGTCCAGCAGCGCCTGACGGCCCTCGAGCTCCCTCTCGAGCTTGTCCGCCCGCGCCGTGTTGCCCTGCGCGCGCGCCTGCTCGATCTGGCCCCTCAGCTTGTCCACGGCCGCCTGCAGCTGACCGGTCAGACCCTCGGCACGCGCGCGCGCCTCCGGGTTCGTCCGGCGCCACTCGGTCTCCTCGGCCTCCTGCAGAGCCCGCTCGACCGTGTGCATACGGCCCTCCACCCGCGGCCTGGAGTCCCGCGGCACATGGCCGATGGCCTCCCAGCGCTCGTTGAGGGAGCGGAACGCCGCACGGGCCGCCTTCAGGTCCGAGACGGGCAGCAGACGCTCGGCCTCCTGCGCCAGCTCCTCCTTCAGCTTCAGGTTCTCCGTCTGCTCCGCGTCACGCTCCGCGAAGACCGAGCTGCGGGCGGCGAAGAACACGTCCTGCGCGCCGCGGAAGCGGTTCCACAGATCGTCCTCGTGCTCGCGCTGCGCGCGGCCCGCGGCCTTCCACTCCGCCATCAGCTCCCGGTAGCGGGCCGCGGTGACCCCCCAGTCCGTCGAGCCCGACAGCGACTCGGCCTCGGCGACCAGCCGCTCCTTGACCCGGCGGGCGTCCTCGCGCTGCGCGTCCAGCTGCGCGAAGTGCGCCTTGCGGCGCTTGGAGAACGCCGACCGCGCGTGCGAGAAGCGGTGCCACAGCTCGTCGTCCGACTTGCGGTCGAGCCGCGGCAGCCCCTTCCAGGTGTCCACCAGCGACCGCAGCCGCTCACCGGCGGCCCGCCACTGATCGGACCGGGCCAGCTCCTCCGCCTCGACGACCAGCGCCTCCTTGGCGTGCCGGGCCTCGTCGGACTGCTTGGCCCGCTGCTGCTTGCGCACCTCCCGGCGTTCCTCGACGGTCGCCACCAGCTTGTCCAGCCGGGCCCGCAACGCCTCCAGGTCACCCACCGCGTGGTGCGCGTCGATCTGCTCCCGCAGATGACCGATCGCCGCCTGGGCGTCCTTCGCCGACAGGTCGGTGGTCTGCACCCGCTTCTCAAGGAGGCCGATCTCCACGACCAGACCCTCGTACTTGCGCTCGAAATAGGCCAGGGCCTCGTCAGGGGAGCCGGCCTGCCAGGAACCGACGACCTGCTCACCGTCGGCCGTACGCACGTACACGGTCCCCGTCTCGTCGACGCGGCCCCACGGGTCGCTGCTCACAGCGCCTCCTCCACATGATGCCTGCGGGAGGTTCGTTCGCCCCCGGGCATCGTCCACAGTTTCGTCACGGCCAACATAGGCGACCGGCGGCGTGCCTGTCCGCATCCCGCGCGACCGAAATTGCCCTGTCCGCAGCCTCACACATCACGATTTCGTGACCGTGGCCTTGTTGATCACGACCGTCGCGTTCGGAGCGCCGTCACCCTGCCCGGTGCTCTCGCCCGCCGCGGCGATCTTCTTCAGCACCTTCATGCCGGACGTGGAGATGGTGCCGAAGGGGGTGTAGCTCGGCGGCAGCTGGCTGTCCTGGTAGACCAGGAAGAACTGGCTGCCCCCGGTGTGCTTCTGCCCGGTGTTCGCCATCGCGACCGTACCCGCCGGGTAGATGTTGTTCTTGAGCGTCTTGTCCTTCAGGTTCTCGTCCGGAAGGGTGTAGCCCGGACCGCCGCTGCCGGCCGCCGTCGGGTCACCGCACTGCAGCACGTAGATGCCGCTGGTGGTGAGCCGGTGGCACTTGGTGTGGTCGAAGTAGCCCTTGCCCGCGAGGAAGTCGAACGAGTTCACGGTGTGCGGGGCCGCCGACGTCTTCAGCGCGATGCCGATGTCACCGCACGTCGTCGCCAGCTTCATCGTGTAGTCCGCCGACGTGTCGATCGTGACCGCCGGCTCCTTCTTCCAGCTCAGCTTCTTGACCGACCCCGCGGCGGCCTTCTCACAGGGGTCCGGCGCCTTGCTGGCGGCCGAGGCGCTCGGGGTGACGTCCGCGCTCGCGTTCGCCTTGTCGTCGTTCTTCATGACCCCGGACGTGTAGAGCGCGACGCTGCCGATGACGACCACCGCGAGCCCCGAGGCGATCACCGAGTTGCGCAACTTCGCCTTGCGCCGTGCGTCGGTGCGCCGCTGCTGCTGCCGCAAGAACTTCTCCCGGGCGAGCTGACGCCGCCGCTGCTCCTGGCTGACCACCGGGTGCTCTCCTCAACTTCTCGTGTGCCGACCGGTACGGATGCGGCCTGTGCGCCGACCGCTGCATGTAGCCCCGTACCGTATATGGGTTCGCTGAGGAATCGGCAGCGCCGGTAGGCTCTGGACACGGCCGCAGCGGTCGTGAGACCCGCCCGTACCGACACAACGAAGGACGATCGTGCTCATTGCCGGGTTCCCCGCAGGCGCCTGGGGGACGAACTGTTACCTCGTCGCCCCCGCCGCGGGTGAGGAGTGCGTCATCATCGACCCGGGCCACCAGGCCGCGCAGGGAGTCGAGGACGCGGTCAGGAAACACCGGCTCAAGCCCGTCGCCGTCGTCCTCACCCACGGCCACATCGACCACGTGGCCTCGGTCGTCCCGGTCTGCGGCGCGCACGACGTCCCGGCGTGGATCCACCCCGCCGACCGCTACATGATGAGCGACCCGGAGAAGGGCCTCGGCCGCGCCATCGGCATGCCGCTCATGGGCGAGCTGGCCGTGGGGGAGCCCTCCGACGTCAAGGAGCTGACCGACGGGGCCACGCTGCCGCTGGCCGGTCTGGAGTTCACCGTCGCGCATGCGCCCGGCCATACCAAGGGGTCGGTGACCTTCGGCATGCCCGAGGCGGCGGACGTCCCGCCCGTGCTGTTCTCGGGCGACCTGCTGTTCGCCGGCTCCATCGGACGCACCGACCTGCCCGGCGGCGACATGGCCGAGCTGCTCGAGTCGCTGGCCCGCGTGTGCCTGCCGCTCGACGACTCGACCGTGGTGCTGTCCGGCCACGGCTCCCAGACGACCATCGGCCGTGAACGCGCCACCAACCCGTATCTGCGGCAGGTGGCCGCCGGCGGCCAGGGAGCGGGACCCGCTCCCCGACGAGGAATGTGACGAGACCTTCCGTGAGCACCTTCAAGGCCCCCAAGGGCACCTACGACCTGATCCCGCCGGCCTCCGCGACGTACCTCGCCGTCCGCGAGGCCATCGCCGCCCCGCTGCGCACCTCCGGCTACGGCTACATCGAGACGCCCGGTTTCGAGAGCGTCGACCTCTTCTCCCGCGGTGTCGGCGAGTCGACCGACATCGTGACCAAGGAGATGTACACCTTCGAGACCAGGGGCGGCGACCGGCTCGCCCTGCGGCCCGAGGGCACCGCCTCCGTGCTGCGCGCGGCCCTGGAAGCCAATCTGCACAAGCTCGGCAACCTGCCGGTCAAGCTCTGGTACTCCGGCTCGTACTACCGCTACGAGCGCCCCCAGAAGGGCCGCTACCGTCACTTCTCCCAGGTGGGCGCCGAGGCGATCGGCGCCGAGGACCCGGCCCTGGACGCCGAGCTGATCATCCTGGCCGACCAGGCGTACCGCTCCCTGGGCCTCCGGCAGTTCCGCATCCTGCTCAACAGCCTCGGCGACCGGGAGTGCCGGCCGGTCTACCGTGCCGCCCTCCAGGACTTCCTGCGCGGTCTCGACCTCGACGAGGACACCCGCGCGCGCGTCGGCATCAACCCGCTGCGCGTCCTCGACGACAAGCGGGAGTCGGTCCAGAAGCAGCTCACGGGCGCGCCGCTGCTGCGCGACTACCTGTGCGACGCCTGCAAGGCGTACCACGAGGAGGTCCGCGAACTGATCACCGCGGCGGGCGTCGCCTTCGAGGACGACCCGAAGCTGGTGCGCGGCCTGGACTACTACACCCGCACCACCTTCGAGTTCGTCCACGGCGGCCTGGGTTCCCAGTCCGCGGTGGGCGGCGGCGGCCGCTACGACGGGCTCTCGGAGATGATCGGCGGCCCCGCGCTGCCGTCCGTCGGCTGGGCGCTCGGCGTCGACCGCACCGTCCTCGCCCTGGAGGCGGAGGGCATCGGACTCGCCCTCCCCGCCGCCACCAGCGTCTTCGCGGTGCCGCTCGGCGAGGAGGCCCGCCGGGTGCTGTTCACCAAGGTGACCGAGCTGCGCAAGGTCGGCATCGCCGCCGACTTCTCCTACGGCGCCAAGGGCCTCAAGGCGTCCATGAAGGCCGCCAACCGCTCCGGGGCCCGCTACACCCTCGTCCTGGGCGAACGCGACCTCGCCGAGGGCGTCGTCCAGCTCAAGGACATGGAGTCCGGCGAGCAGACGGCGGTCGGCGTCAACGAGATCGTGGCGGAGCTGGAGTCCCGGCTCGGCTGAGACCCGCGCACGAGGGCGCCGGACACCCCGCGGGGCGTGTCCGGCGCCCTCGCCGTCCCGGGGGCGACCGTCCACGCCGTCCCCGGCGGTGACCGCCCTCGCCTCCGACGGACGCTGCCTTCGCCGTCGGAGGACGGTTGTCTTCCCGCCACCGCAGGACCGTCCTCCCCGTCGTCCGTGGGACTGTCGTTGCCGTCCCCGCGGGACCGTCCTCCCCGTCGCCCGCAGGACCGTCATCCCGTCCCCGTGGTGACCGTCTGCGTCAACTTCGCGGACGGTGGTTCGTCCTGACGGAGGATCCCCGAAACGGGGCCCCGGGCGCGCGTGGCGGCCAACGTGCCGGACCCGCGCGGGACACGCACCCCCGCCCCGGCCGCCCTCGCCCCCTCCCCCCGTCACCCGCCCGCACCACCGCTGACCTGCGGATCACCCGGCCCGCCCCAGTCGAAGGCCCGCCGGCGACCCGCACCCCCCAGGCCCGCCGCCCTCCGCCCGGCCCCTGTCCGGAACAGGCCGCTCCGGCCCGCCGGGCCACGGGTTCCCACCCGCAGCGAACGGTGCGCTTACCCGCGTGTGCGGCACAATGACCGTGCCCGAAGTAATCCAACTCTCAACCGACGGAATCGGCGTGATGAGCGAGACGACAGTGAAAGACGCCTCCACCGACCCCGCCCCGGAGCGCGCCGGGCAGACGCCGCGCACGGTGGGCGGCAGCCGCGCCCTCGCCCTGCTCCTGGTGATCACCGGAGCGGCCGGGCTGCTGGCCGCCTGGGTCATCACGATCGACAAGTTCAAGATCCTCGAGGCCAAGGTCGCCGGGAAGACCTTCACCCCCGGATGCAGCCTCAACCCGGTCGTCTCCTGCGGCAACGTCATGCAGAGCAAGCAGGCGTCCGTCTTCGGCTTCCCCAACCCGATGCTCGGCCTGGTCGCCTACGGCATCGTGATCTGCGTCGGCGTGAGCCTGCTCGCCCGCGCCCGCTTCCCGCGCTGGTACTGGCTCACCTTCAACGCCGGCACCCTGTTCGGCGTGGCGTTCTGCACCTGGCTCCAGTTCCAGTCCCTGTACCGGATCAACGCGCTCTGCCTGTGGTGCTCGCTGGCCTGGGCCGCCACGATCATCATGTTCTGGTACGTCACGTCCTTCAACGTCCGTAACGCCCTCCTCCCCGCCCCCGGCTGGCTGAAGAGCTTCTTCGGCGAGTTCACCTGGGTGCTGCCCGTCCTGCACATCGGTGTGATCGGCATGCTGATCCTCACGCGCTGGTGGGACTTCTGGACCAGCTGAACCGGCCGGTCACCGGGCCGGAGGGGATTGCCGGCGGGGTGACTTAGGGTTTCAGCGTGGAACCCGACCTCTTCACCGCGGCGGCGGAAGAACGCCAGGAAAAAGAACCGTCAGCGAGCCCCCTCGCGGTGCGGATGCGTCCGCGCACGCTCGACGAGGTCATGGGACAGCAGCACCTTCTCAAGTCGGGCTCCCCGCTGCGCCGCCTGGTCGGCGAGGCCTCCGGCGGCCCCGCCGGACCCTCCTCGGTGATCCTCTGGGGCCCGCCCGGCACCGGCAAGACCACCCTCGCCTACGTCGTCTCCAAGGCGACCGACAAACGCTTCGTCGAACTGTCGGCGATCACCGCGGGCGTCAAGGAGGTCCGCGCGGTCATCGACGGCGCCCGCCGCGCCAGCGGCGGCTTCGGCAAGGAGACCGTCCTCTTCCTCGACGAGATCCACCGCTTCAGCAAGGCCCAGCAGGACTCCCTGCTGCCCGCCGTGGAGAACCGCTGGGTCACCCTGATCGCGGCCACCACCGAGAACCCGTACTTCTCGGTGATCTCCCCGCTGCTCTCCCGCTCCCTGCTGCTCACCCTCGAACCCCTCACCGACGACGACGTACGCGGCCTCCTGCGCCGCGCCGCCGCCGACGAACGCGGCCTGGGGGGCGCCGTCACCCTCCCCGAGGACACCGAGGACCATCTGCTGCGCATCGCCGGCGGTGACGCCCGCCGCGCCCTGACCGCCCTGGAGGCGGCGGCCGGTGCCGCCCTCGACCAGGGCGAGACGGCCGTCTCGCTCACCACCCTGGAGGAGACCGTCGACCGCGCGGCCGTGACGTACGACCGCGACGGCGACCAGCACTACGACGTCGCCAGCGCCCTCATCAAGTCCATCCGCGGCTCCGACGTGGACGCCGCGCTGCACTACCTGGCCCGCATGATCGAGGCTGGCGAGGACCCCCGCTTCATCGCCCGCCGCCTGATGATCTCCGCCAGCGAGGACATCGGCCTCGCCGACCCGAACGCCCTGCCGACCGCCGTCGCCGCCGCCCAGGCCGTCGCCATGATCGGCTTCCCGGAGGCCGCCCTCACCCTCAGCCACGTCACCATCGCCCTGGCCCTGGCCCCCAAGTCCAACGCCGCCACCACCGCGATAGGCGCCGCCCTGGAGGACGTGCGCAAGGGACTCGCCGGCCCCGTGCCCCCGCATCTGCGCGACGGCCACTACAAGGGAGCCGCCAAGCTGGGCCACGCCCAGGGCTACGTCTACCCGCACGACCGCCCCGAGGGCATCGCCCCCCAGCAGTACGCACCCGACGCCCTCAAGGACCGCGAGTACTACACCCCGACCCGCCACGGAGCCGAGGCGCGCTACGCGGACGCGGTGGAGTGGACCCGCAGACACCTCGGCCGCAAGCCCTCCTGAACACCCTGTAGACTTCGGCGGAGTGCTGCGTCCCGTGTCCGGACCCCGTAAGGGGCACCCGGCACCACCAGAACGGGACATCCAGCCGGAGACCCCGGTCCGCCGGGACCTCCAGGAGCGTCGCGCACCGTCGAACGGTGTCGCGGGCAGCCCACCACCACCCGGATTCCCGGGACCGGCCGGTGGGCCTCTCGCGTGCTGCACGTATGTGCCCAGACCAGGGGAGCGGCTGCCCACCAGGCCCACCGGTACCACGATCCACCGGTACCGCGCCCGGCGGGTTTCCCCGGCTGCGGACTGCGACCTCCCCTAACCCTGGTGAAGCCGTATCCGTACAGAAAATATGAGGTGTTTGGTTCATGGCGAACCAGTCCCGCCCCAAGGTCAAGAAGTCGCGTGCCCTCGGTATCGCGCTGACCCCGAAGGCCGTCAAGTACTTCGAGGCCCGCCCCTACCCGCCAGGTGAGCACGGCCGCGGCCGCAAGCAGAACTCGGACTACAAGGTCCGTCTGCTGGAGAAGCAGCGTCTGCGCGCGCAGTACGACATCTCCGAGCGCCAGCTGGTCCGTGCCTACGAGCGTGCCTCCAAGGTGCAGGGCAAGACCGGTGAGGCCCTGATCATCGACCTCGAGCGCCGTCTCGACGCGCTGGTCCTGCGTTCGGGCATCGCCCGCACGATCTACCAGGCCCGCCAGATGGTCGTCCACGGCCACATCGAGGTCAACGGCAAGAAGGTCGACAAGCCGTCGTACCAGGTCCGTGCCGACGACGTCGTCCAGGTGCGCGAGCGCAGCCGGGACAAGACGCTGTTCCAGATCTCCCGCGAGGGCGGCTTCGCCCCCGACGGCGAGACCCCGCGCTACCTGCAGGTGAACCTGCGCGCGCTGGCCTTCCGTCTGGACCGCGACCCGAACCGCAAGGAGATCCCGGTGATCTCCGAGACCGTCACCGGCCCGGGGGCGCCGAGGCCGCCGCACCGCCGGGCATCCGGCCGGTCGGACAGCCTCCCCAGGAGCCCGTACCCGACA
>NZ_JBEYWE010000014.1:168958-190347 GCF_040644295.1 Streptomyces sp. NPDC047000 | reverse complement strand
AAACGCCCGGTTACATTCCGAACCCGGAAGCTAAGCCTCACAGCGCCGATGGTACTGCAGGGGGGACCCTGTGGGAGAGTAGGACACCGCCGAACAATCTTTCACAGGGTCGGTCCTCGAACTTCGGTTCGAGGACCGACCTTTTTTTGTTTGCCGTCACTTGAAGTTCACGTGGCGCGCACAGCATCCACCTCATGGGTACTGCTGCAATGCTCAGGGCCGCCGGCGTCGGAGTCGGCGACGAGGTCGTCGTACCGGCCTACGGGAACGTGGAAGTTGCCGAAGCGGTGACCCTGGCCGGTGGGGCTCCGGTGTTCGCCGACATAGACCCGGTGACCTTCTGTCTCGACCCGGCCGCGGTCGAGGCGGCCGTCACCCCGCGGACCGCGGCCGTGGTCGTCGTGCACCGCTTCGGCAGGCAGGCCGACCTGGCCCGACTGCACGCGCTGGGCCGGAGGTTCGGGCTGCTCGTGCTGCAACAGGGGGAGTCCGAGGCGCCGTACGACGAGGTCGCGCAGCGGCGGGAGCGGGCCGCGTACCTCGACGCGAAGCTCCGGGGGGTCAGGGCGCCCGACGGCGGTGACGGACACACCTACCAGCAGTACGTGGTCCGCGTACCGGGGAACGGCCGTCCGGACCGGGACGCCTTCGCCCGTGCCCTGCGAGCCAGGGGAGTCGAGTGCGGAGTACCGGTGAAGACGCCGGTGCACCGGCTGCCCGAGTTCCGGCGCTGCGTGTCCCTCCCCGAGACCGAGCGGGCCGCCGACGAGACGCTCGCGCTGCCGGTGGACGCGTCGCTGACGAAACGTGACATGCAGCGGGTCGTTTCGGCGTGCAACGCGCTCGGCGGACTGCTTCAGCCGGCCTTCTGAAACCCGCGGGCCCGCTCCCGGACGCATTTTGGAACGCGGACCGGTTCAGGGTACGATCTGTCACGTCACCGCAGGGGAAACCCGTGGTGGTGACCGGCCCCCATAGCTCAGTCGGCAGAGCGTCTCCATGGTAAGGAGAAGGTCAACGGTTCGATTCCGTTTGGGGGCTCCATAAGCGCAGAGAAAAGGCCAGCCGATCCGGCTGGCCTTTTCTTTTCCCGGCACTTCTTCGCGTTTCCCGGCGGTGGTGCGTTTCCTTTCAGCTCTCCTGGACGCCCGGCACCCGCATGGCGAGGATCGCCATGTCGTCGGACGGCGCGTCGGAGGCGAAGCGTTCCACGGCACGCATGATGCGGGCGGCGACCGCTCCCGCCGTGAGACCCGTACACGTGGCGAGGACATCGGCGAGACCGTCGTCGCCGAGCATCCGGGTGCCCTCACGGCGCTCCGTGACACCGTCGGTCACGCACAGCAGGACGTCACCGGGATCAAGGGTGACCGTCTGCTCGTACAGCTCCAGCTCGTCGATGACGCCGAGCAGCGGCTGCGGTTCGGCGGCGGCCTCCACCGAGCCGTCCTGGCGCAGCCGCAGCGGGAGCGGATGACCGGCGCAGACCACCTTCAGCTCCGCGGTGCCGTCGTCCTGCGGGCGCATCTCGCCGTACAGGAGTGTCAGGAACCGGCTGCGGTCGCCCTCGTCGAGGATCGCGGAGTTGAGGCGCTCCAGGACCGCGGGGCCGCTGAGACCCTCCCGGGCGAGCAGCCGCAGGGCGTGCCGGGCGAGGCCGGTGACGGCGGCGGCGTTGGGGCCGGTGCCGCAGACGTCACCGATGGCGAAGCCGTAGACACCGTCCCGGATCGGGAAGAGGTCGTAGAAGTCGCCGCCGACCTCGTTGCCCTCGCCGGCCGCACGGTAGATGACGTCGACGTCCACGCCGCCGATGGTGGGGAGGGCGGGCGGCAGGAGACTCCGCTGGAGGGACTGGCTGATCGCCGTGCGCTCCGAATAGAGACGGGCGTTGTCGAGGGCGAGCGCGGCGCGGCGGCTCAGGTCCTCGGCCAGTTCGAGGATCTCCTGGCGGAAGTGTTCGTCGGCGGGCTTGCCGAGCGTCAGCATGCCGATGACACGGTTGCGGGCGACCAGCGGGAGCACCACCGTCTCACCGCCCACGGCGCCCGCCACGGCGAGCGTGGGGCCCATGCCGGAGGTGATCTGGTGCGTGGGGCCGCCGCTGAGGCCCAGGCTCCGCATGGAGCTGCGCAGGGCCGCCCGGTGGGCGACCTCGCCGGGGACCGGCCAGACGCGGGCCCCGGGCGTGGGTACCGGGTCGGGCGGGGCGATCTTCGACAGCAGGGACTTGATGCCGTCGATGAGGTCCTCGTCCTCGTGGAGGACGTAGGACAGGTACGGGTCCGACGCCGGGTCGGCGATCGTGTAGACGGCGCACCAGGTGGCGAGCGTCGGGACGGTCATCTGGGCCATCAGGGCCAGGGTCTGGTCGCGGTCCAGGGTGCCGGCGAGCAGATCGGACGCCTCGACGAGGAAGCTCAGCGAACCGCGCCGCAGCCGTTCCAGCTCGCCGAGGCGGGCCGACTCGACGGCCAGGGCGATACGGTCGGCGGCGAACTGGAGGCGCAGGGCCTCCTCGTTGGAGTACCGGCCCGCGGCCTCGGCCGCGACACCCAGCGAACCCGTCAGACGGCCCTCGACCTTCAGCGGGACCGTGACGACCGAGCGCATACCGGTACCGGCCAGCAGGGGGACGGCGCCGGGGACGGCCGCGAGGTCGTCGTGGACGGCCGGCATCCGGGCCGAGCCGTAGCGGCCGGGGCCCGCCTCGACGGGCACCCGCGCGAAACGCTGCCGGGCGGAGGGCAGGCCGGTGGAGGCGCGCACCTCCAGCTCCGTCTCGTCGTCGGTCGCGAGGAGCAGGAACGCGGAGTCGCCGTCGAGCATGTCGCGGGCGCGTTCCACGGTGCGCTGGAGGAGCCCGTCGAGGTCGTCCGGCGCGGGCGAGCCGATGAACACCTCGAAGGGGTCCGCGCCCTGCCCGTCGGCGGACTGGCCGGTGTCGGAGACCGGGACCCGCGCCGGGGTCTGGAGGACGGCGCGTTCGTGCTCACGTACGAGGAGGCAGACCGTGGAGGGTTCGCCGCCGGCGTCACGCACACGGAGGTGGGAGGCGTACACCGGGTTGACGCGGCCGTCGGCGGCCCGGATGCCGTAGGTGCCCTCCCAGCGGGACAGCCGGAGGGCCTCGGCGACACCGGTGCCGGTGCCCGGGGTGTGCGGCCAGGCGGCGAGGTCGGTGAGGGGTCTGCCGGTGACCTGCGTGGCGGAGTGGCCGAAGAGTTCCTCGGCGTCCTCGTTCCACGCCGTGATGGCGCCCTTGCGGTCGATCTGGACGACCGCGACGCGCACTCTGCCGTCGGCGAGCGGCAGCAGATCCGCCGGGAGGGGCGGGCCCGCCGCGCGGGTGCCCACGGGGCGCTCCGGCAGGTCGAGCTGGAACCAGACGTTCTTGTGGGTGGGTGTGTAGTCGACGCCCCAGCGGCCGGCCAGGGCCGCGCACAGCTGGAGTCCGCGGCCGCCCTCACGGTCGGGGCTGCCCATGGTCGCCGGGGAACCCTGGAGGGGGACTTCGCGCTCGGGGTAGCGGTCGGCGACCTCGACGCGTACGCCGTGCTCGGTGCGCAGGCACAGCACGTCCGCCGAAGTCCCGGCGTGGACCACGGCGTTGGTCACCAGTTCGCTGGTGAGGACCACGGCGTCGTCGATGACGTCGGCGAAGCCCCAGCCCTGGAGCGTGTCGCGGACGAAGGCCCGGGCGGTCGCGACCGATCGCCCGACGGGCTCGAAACTGGCGGCCGCGCGCGCGGTGATCACAGAACTCCTCGACCGGTCGTCGACGTGCAGGGACCCGCGTCCGACCTGCTCGCGCCGCTGATGCGGCATCCGCGTGCCCGTCGGGCGTGGCTCCGGGGGTTGTCCTCCCGGGATCACTCCGGTGGTCATGGTCTGCGGCCGCCCCTCCGTGCCCGCTCGTTCTTGTGCCACCGCCCAGGCCGGACGGACCGGTGCGGCTGGACAGCCGCATGCAAGGTTACTTACCTTCGCCGTCCGTGCGGATGCCGGTCGCCGGTGTTTCCGCCCTGTGGGTGGGCGGACGTTGTGCGAAGCTGCCGAACTGTTATGGCCTGGTTCGGCCGGGGTGAAACACTGGGCAGGCTTGTTGTGAAGGTCCGGGCAGACTGGGTGCCGCGGGCCCGGCGCGGGCAGCAGCATCCGGGGCGGCCCGGTTCCGTCGGGTGGGCACACACATCCGCCGGGCGGGCACACGGCGGCATCCGGTACACCGGGCGGCGCGCACCCCGGTCACAGCGTGAACGGTCGACCCCTGCGGGAGGGACACAGTGGAGTCTGGCGCAGCGACGGAGTCCGGCGCGGCGACGCGGGGCACGAAAGCCCCCGCGAGGGGCGGGCAGACACCGGGCAACCAGCGCAGGACGCGGGGCGGGACGACCGTGGTCGACACGGCCGCGCTGAACCGGCTCATGGTGGCTCTCGTGGCGATGCGGGACGGCAACTTCCGGCGCCGGCTCACGGTGTCCGGCGACGGCGTGATGTCGGAGATCGCGGCGGTCTTCAACGAGGTGGCCGACCGCAACATGCATCTGACCGGTGAGCTGTCCCGGGTGCGCCGCATGGTGGGCCGGGAGGGCAAGCTCACGGAGCGGCTGGAGACCGGCGCCTGCGAGGGGTCCTGGCTGGCCGCCATCGACGCCTCCAACGCGCTCGTGGACGATCTCGTACGGCCCGTCTCCGAGGTGGGCCGGGTGCTGTCCGCGGTCGCGGAGGGCGATCTGTCGCCGCGCATGGAACTGCGTTCGCAGGCGGCGGACGGGACGGGGCACCCGCTGCGCGGGGAGTTCCTGAAGGTCGGCCGGACCGTGAACAACCTCGTCGACCAGTTGTCGACGTTCACCGACGAGGTGACGCGGGTGGCCAGCGAGGTGGGCACCGAGGGCAAACTGGGCGGTCAGGCGCGGGTGCGGGGCATGTCCGGGTCGTGGAAGGACCTCACGGACTCGGTCAACACCATGGCGTACCGGCTGACGGCGCAGGTGCGGGACATCGCGCTGGTCACGACGGCGGTCGCCAAGGGCGATCTGTCGCGGAAGGTCACCGTCGACGTGGCCGGCGAGATGCTGGAGCTGAAGGCCACCGTCAACACCATGGTGGACCAGCTGTCGTCCTTCTCCTCCGAGGTGACGCGGGTCGCCCGCGAGGTGGGCACCGAGGGCATCCTGGGCGGCCAGGCGCAGGTGGCCGGGGTGGACGGGGTGTGGAAGGAGCTCACCGACTCCGTCAACACCATGGCGGGCAACCTCACCGCCCAGGTGCGCGGGATCTCCCAGGTGACGACCGCGGTGGCCAACGGTGATCTGTCGCAGAAGGTGACCGTTCCCGCGCGGGGCGAGGTCGCGCGGCTGGCCGAGACGGTCAACCAGATGACCGAGACGCTGCGGATCTTCGCGGACGAGGTCACGCGGGTGGCGCGGGAGATCGGCGACGACGGCGAGCTGGGCGGCCAGGCGATCGTGCCGGGCGCGGCGGGCACCTGGAAGGGGCTGACGGACTCCGTCAACACGGTGTTCCGCAATCTCACCATCCAGGTGCGTGACATCGCCGCCGTGACGACGGCCGTGGCCAACGGTGATCTGTCGCGCAAGGTCGCGGTGGACGTGGCCGGCGAGATGCTGGAGCTGAAGAACACCGTCAACGGCATGGTGGACCAGCTGTCGGCGTTCGGTGCCGAGGTCACGCGGGTGGCGCGGGAGATCGGCGACGAGGGCGAACTGGGCGGCCAGGCACAGGTGCCCGGCGCGGCGGGGGCGTGGAAGGACCTCACGGACTCCGTCAACACGGCGTTCAGGAATCTCACCGGACAGGTGAGGAACATCGCCCAGGTGACGACGGCCGTGGCCAACGGTGATCTGTCGCAGAAGGTCACGGTGGACGTGGCCGGCGAGATGCTCCAGCTGAAGAACACCGTGAACACGATGGTCGACCAGCTGTCGTCGTTCGCCGACCAGGTGGTGCGGATCGGCCGTGAGGTGGGCACGGAGGGCCGGCTGGGCGGTCAGGCACGCGTGGACGGCGTGTCGGGCACCTGGAAGGAACTGACCGACTCGGTCAACTCCATCACCGGCAATCTGACCGCCCAGGTGCGCCAGATCGCCCAGGTGACGACGGCGGTGGCGCGGGGTGATCTGTCGCAGAAGATCACGGTCGACGCGCGCGGTGAGATCCTGGAGCTCAAGAACACCATCAACACGATGGTCGACCAGCTGTCCGCCTTCGCCGACCAGGTGACCCTGGTGGCGCGCGCGGTGGGCACGGAGGGCCGGCTGGGAGGCCAGGCGCAGGTGCCCGGCGTGGCGGGCGTGTGGCGCGATCTGACGGACTCGGTGAACGGCATGGCCGGGAACCTGACCGCCCAGGTCCGCAACATCGCGCAGGTCGCCACGGCGGTGGCGCGGGGTGATCTGTCGCAGAAGATCACGGTCGACGCGCGCGGTGAGATCCTGGAACTCAAGAACACGCTGAACACGATGGTGGACCAGCTGTCGTCGTTCGCGGAGCAGGTGACCCGGGTGGCCCGTGAGGTGGGCACCGAGGGGCAGCTGGGCGGTCAGGCCGAGGTGCAGGGCGTGTCCGGCACCTGGAAGGACCTCACCCAGTCCGTCAACTTCATGGCGAACAACCTGACCATCCAGGTCCGCAACATCGCCGAGGTCACGACCGCGGTCGCCATGGGCGACCTCTCGAAGAAGATCACGGTGGACGCCAAGGGCGAGATCCTGGAGCTCGTCACGACCGTCAACACGATGGTCGACCAGCTGTCCAGCTTCGCCGAGCAGGTCACGCGGGTCGCGCGCGAGGTGGGCACCGAGGGCATCCTGGGCGGCCAGGCGCACGTGCCGGGTGTCACGGGCATCTGGAAGGACCTCAGCGACAATGTGAACCTGATGGCCAAGAACCTGACGACCCAGGTGCGCAACATCTCCCAGGTGTCGGCGGCGGTCGCCAGCGGTGACCTGACCCGCCAGGTGACGATCGAGGCGCGCGGCGAGGTCGCCCAGCTCGGCGACACGATCAACACGATGGTCAAGACGCTGAGTTCGTTCGCCGAGCAGGTCACCAAGGTGGCCCGCGAGGTCGGCACGGACGGCATCCTGGGCGGCCAGGCGCACGTGCCGGGCGTGGCGGGCACCTGGAAGGACCTCACGGAGTCCGTGAACCAGATGGCGTCCAACCTGACCGGTCAGGTCCGCAACATCGCGATGGTCACCACGGCCATCGCCAAGGGCGACCTGACCAAGAAGATCGACATCGACGCCCGCGGCGAGATCCTCGAGCTCAAGACGACGATCAACACGATGGTCGACCAGCTGTCCAGCTTCGCCGAGGAGGTCACCCGCGTGGCCCGCGAGGTGGGCACCGAGGGCCAGTTGGGCGGTCAGGCGCGGGTGCGGGACGTGGACGGCACCTGGCGCGACCTCACCGAGTCCGTGAACGAGATGGCCGGGAACCTCACCCGCCAGGTGCGTGCCATCGCGCGGGTGGCGACCGCGGTGACCCGCGGTGACCTGAACCTGAAGATCGACGTGGACGCGGCGGGCGAGATCCAGGAACTCCAGGACTACATCAACAAGATGATCGCCAATCTGCGCGACACCACGATCGCCAACGAGGAACAGGACTGGCTCAAGGGCAACCTGGCGCGCATCTCCGCGCTGATGCAGGGGCGCCGCGACCTGGCGGACGTGGCCTCGCTGATCATGAGCGAGCTGACCCCGGTGGTCGCCGCGCAGCACGGCGCGTTCTTCCTGTCCATGCCGCTCGTCGACGGCAAGGACGCGCGGGCCCAGGGCGAGGACGCGTACGAACTGCGGATGCTCGGCTCGTACGGCTACTCGATGGGCTCCATGCCGACGTCGTTCCGGCCCGGGGAGGCGCTCATCGGGACGGCCGCCAAGGAGCGGCGCACGATCCTCGTGGAGAACGCCCCCAGCGGTTATCTGAAGATCTCCTCCGGTCTCGGTGAGGCGCCGCCCGCGCAGGTGATCGTCCTTCCGGTGCTGTTCGAGGGCAAGGTGCTCGGCGTCATCGAACTGGCGTCGTTCAGTCCGTTCACGCAGATCCAGAAGGACTTCCTCAACCAGATCGCCGAGATGATCGCGACCAGCGTCAACACCATCTCCGTCAACACCAAGACGGAGGTGCTCCTGAAGCAGTCGCAGGAGCTGACCGAGCAGTTGAGGCTCAGGTCGGAGGAACTGGAGCAGCGGCAGAAGGCCCTTCAGGCGTCCAACGCCGAACTGGAGGAGAAGGCCGAGCTGCTGGCCCGGCAGAACCGCGACATCGAGGTGAAGAACACCGAGATCGAGGAGGCCCGCCAGGTCCTCGAGGAGCGCGCCGAGCAGCTGGCGGTGTCGATGCGTTACAAGAGCGAGTTCCTCGCCAACATGTCGCACGAGCTGCGCACCCCGCTCAACTCGCTGCTGATCCTGGCCAAGCTGCTCGCCGACAACGCCGAGGGCAACCTCTCCCCGAAGCAGGTGGAGTTCTCCGAGACGATCCACGGCGCGGGCAGCGATCTGCTCCAGCTGATCAACGACATCCTCGACCTGTCGAAGGTCGAGGCGGGCAAGATGGACGTCTCCCCCACACGTATCGCGCTCGTGCAGCTCGTCGACTACGTGGAGGCCACGTTCCGGCCGCTGACCGCGGAGAAGGGCCTCGACCTGTCGGTGCGGGTCTCGCCCGAACTGCCCGCCACCCTGCACACCGACGAGCAGCGGCTGCTGCAGGTGCTGCGCAACCTGCTGTCGAACGCGGTGAAGTTCACCGACTCCGGCTCCGTCGAGCTGGTCATCCGGCCCGCGGGACCGGACGTCCCGCGGGGCATCAGGGAGCAGCTGATGGAGGCCGGTTCGCTCACCGACGCGGAGGCGCCGCTCATCGCGTTCTCGGTCACCGACACCGGCATCGGCATCGCGGCCGGCAAGATGCGGGTGATCTTCGAGGCGTTCAAGCAGGCCGACGGCACCACCAGCCGCAAGTACGGCGGTACGGGCCTGGGGCTGTCGATCTCCCGGGAGATCGCCCAGCTGCTCGGCGGCGAGATCTACGCACAGAGCGAGCCGGGCCGCGGCTCCACGTTCACCCTGTATCTGCCGCTGCACCCCAGCGAGCTGCCGCCGCAGGGCTACCAGCAGCCGGTGGGCGTGCTGGAGTCCGGCGCCCCGGTCGTCCCGGAGCCGCTGCACAACGGGCTGTCCGAGCTGTCCGACCCGGGGATCGAGACGCCCGCCGAGGTGAAGTCGTACCAGGAGACGCAGAACGGCGCCGCGGCCCTGTTCCGGCGCCGCCGGCGCGGTGTCGCCGACGCCGGCCGTCCGGTGGCGCCCGAGCAGTGGCCGGGGACGGGGCAGGAGACGGCCGCGCAGCCGGTGCACGGGGTCCGTTTCGGCGGTGAGAAGGTGCTCATCGTCGACGACGACATCCGCAACGTCTTCGCGCTCACCAGTGTCCTGGAGCAGCACGGGCTGTCCGTGCTGTACGCGGAGAACGGCCGGGAGGGCATCGAGGTGCTGGAGCAGCACGACGACGTCGCCGTCGTCCTGATGGACATCATGATGCCCGAGATGGACGGGTATGCGACGACGTCGGCGATCCGCAGGATGCCGCAGTTCGCCGGGCTGCCGATCATCGCGCTGACCGCGAAGGCCATGAAGGGCGACCGGGAGAAGGCGATCGAGTCGGGGGCGTCCGACTACGTGACGAAGCCGGTCGACCCCGATCATCTGCTGTCGGTGATGCACCAGTGGATGCGGGGGAGGTGACGCGGACTTCCGGTGTTCACATGGAGTTGCCGGGGCGGTCCGGTGAGGACCGTGTGGAGGGGCGGGGTCCGGGGAACGTTTCTGGTTCCCGGCCGCGTTTGCCCTACGTGCTCAGTGACATCGCGGTGACAGGGTGTGTCGGCGGTCGGGGTACGGCTACGATGACCGGCACAAGGACGGGCGGCGCAACGGAGTCGTCCCCAGGGGCGGCGCCCGGCGCTTCCCCAAGTCCTGCGGACAGGGGAAGCCCCATGCCGGGGCGAGGAGGGCGGGCCATGGTGCAGAAGGCCAAGATCCTCCTGGTCGATGACCGGCCGGAGAATCTGCTGGCGCTGGAGGCCATCCTCTCTGCGCTCGATCAGACACTGGTGCGGGCATCGTCCGGGGAGGAAGCGCTCAAAGCACTGCTCACGGACGACTTCGCGGTCATTCTGCTGGACGTCCAGATGCCTGGCATGGACGGCTTCGAGACCGCCGCGCACATCAAGAGGCGCGAGCGGACCAGGGACATCCCGATCATCTTTCTCACCGCGATCAACCACGGCCCGCACCACACCTTCCGCGGGTACGCGGCGGGCGCGGTCGACTACATCTCGAAGCCGTTCGACCCGTGGGTGCTGCGCGCCAAGGTCTCGGTGTTCGTCGAGCTGTACATGAAGAACTGCCAGCTGCGCGAGCAGGCGTCGCTGCTGCGGCTCCAGTTGGAGGGCGGGGGCAAGGGCGGCGCGGTCGGCGACGGCAGGGAACCGGCCGGTCTCCTCGCGGAGCTGTCCGCCCGTCTCGCGGCCGTCGAGGAGCAGGCCGAGGCCCTGTCCAAGCAGCTCGACGACGAGAGCGCGGACGCGGCCGCGGTGGCCACGGCGGCCCATCTGGAGCGCAAGCTCACCGGACTGCGACGCGCCCTGGACGCGCTCGAACCGGGTACCGGCAGCCCGAACGCGCTGCCCTCCCAGAACTGATGCCCGCGACACGCCCAGTTGTGCGTGAGCGGGCGTCAGTTCCGTAACCCCTCAGGAGTGACACGAACGGGTGACGGCGGGGGTACCCCCTGTTCGAGCGAAGTCGGGAACTTGGGGTAGGCACACGTGTCCCCTGTCGTCTCCCCAGGTAACCTCGCACCCATGGCCTCACGTCCCTCCGCAGCCAAGAAGCAGCCCGCGAAGAAGGCGGCCGCTCCCGTGAAGGCTGCGGCGAAGAAGGCCGCCGCGAGGAAAGCCCCCGCCGGAAAGGGTCCCGCGAGGAAACCCGCGGCGAAGAAGGCGGCGCCGGCCCCGAAGCCGGCACCGAGCCCCACCGGGGGCGTCTACCGCGTCGTACGCGCCCTGTGGCTCGGCGTCGCGCACGCCGTGGGCGCCGTCTTCCGGGGGGTGGGGAACGGCGCCAAGAACCTCGACCCCGCCCACCGCAAGGACGGCCTCGCCCTGCTGCTGCTCGGCGTCGCCCTGATCGTCGCGGCGGGCACCTGGGCCGATCTGCAGGGCCCGGTGGGCGATCTCGTCGAGATCCTGGTGACCGGCGCGTTCGGCCGGCTCGACCTGCTGGTGCCGCTCCTGCTCGCCGTTATCGCCGTACGCGTCATCCGGCACCCCGAGCAGCAGGACGCCAACGGACGCATCGTGATCGGCCTGTCCGCGCTCGTGATCGGAGTGCTCGGCCAGGTCCACATCGCCTGCGGCTCGCCCGCCCGCAGCGACGGCATGCAGGCGATAAGGGACGCCGGCGGCCTCATCGGCTGGGGCGCCGCCACCCCGCTGACGTACACCATGGGCGAGGTCCTCGCCGTGCCGCTCCTCGTGCTGCTCACGGTATTCGGGCTCCTCGTGGTCACCGCCACCCCCGTCAACGCCGTTCCGCAGCGGCTGCGTGCCCTCGGTACCCGGCTGGGGATCCTGCGCCCGCGCGAGGGGACCGACCCCGCCGGGTTCTCCGAGGACGACGAGCAGTACGAGGAGCAGTGGCGCGAGGCGCTGCCCGCCCGCCCGCGCCGGCGCGGGAGCGGCCCGGAGGTGTACGACGCCGACACGGCCGAGCGGGAGGCCCTCGCACGTCGCCGCGGCCGTCCCCGGCGCTCCGCGGTGCCGCAGCCCGACATGGAGCGCCGGATGGACGCCGTGGACGTCGCCGCGGCCGCCGCCGCGGCGCTCGACGGCGCCGTGCTGCACGGCATCCAGCCCTCCCCGCTGGTCGCCGACCTCACCCAGGGCGTGCGGACCGGTGACCGCGAGGACACCACCCCCACCCCCGTACCCGCCGCCCGTCCCGAACCGGCGGCCCCGGCGGCCCGCCCCCGGCAGGAGAGGCTCCCGGCCGACCCCGCGGTGCCCGACCTCACCAAGTCGGCCCCCGAGGAGCAGCGCGAACTGCCGCCCCGCGCCGAGCAGCTCCAGCTCTCCGGCGACATCACCTACGCCCTGCCGTCGCTCGACCTCCTCACCCGCGGCGGCCCCGGCAAGGCGCGCAGCGCCGCCAACGACGCCGTCGTCGACTCCCTGCGCACCGTCTTCACCGAGTTCAAGGTCGACGCCGCCGTCACCGGCTTCACCCGCGGCCCGACGGTCACCCGCTACGAGGTCCAGCTCGGCCCCGCCGTGAAGGTCGAGCGGATCACCGCGCTCACCAAGAACATCGCCTACGCCGTCGCCAGCCCCGACGTGCGGATCATCAGCCCCATCCCCGGCAAGTCCGCGGTCGGCATCGAGATCCCCAACACCGACCGGGAGATGGTCAACCTCGGCGACGTGCTGCGCCTCGCGGAGTCCGCCGAGGACGACGACCCGATGCTGGTCGCCTTCGGCAAGGACGTCGAGGGCGGCTACGTCATGCACTCCCTGGCGAAGATGCCGCACATGCTGGTCGCCGGCGCCACCGGCTCCGGCAAGTCGTCGTGCGTCAACTGCCTCATCACGTCGGTCATGATGCGGGCGACCCCCGAGGACGTCCGCCTGGTCCTCGTCGACCCCAAGCGCGTCGAACTGACCGCCTACGAAGGCATCCCGCACCTCATCACGCCGATCATCACCAACCCGAAGCGGGCCGCCGAGGCACTGCAGTGGGTCGTGCGCGAGATGGACCTGCGCTACGACGACCTGGCCGCGTTCGGGTTCCGGCACATCGACGACTTCAACCGGGCCGTCCGGGACGGCAGGGTGAAGCTGCCCGAGGGCAGCGAGCGCGACCTCCAGCCGTACCCGTACCTGCTGGTGATCGTCGACGAGCTCGCCGACCTGATGATGGTCGCCCCGCGGGACGTCGAGGACGCCATCGTGCGGATCACCCAGCTCGCGCGCGCGGCGGGCATCCACCTGGTCCTCGCCACCCAGCGGCCCTCGGTCGACGTGGTCACCGGTCTGATCAAAGCCAATGTGCCCTCCAGGCTCGCGTTCGCCACGTCCTCCCTCGCCGACAGCCGCGTCATCCTCGACCAGCCCGGCGCGGAGAAGCTCATCGGCAAGGGCGACGGGCTCTTCCTTCCGATGGGCGCCAGCAAACCCACCCGGATGCAGGGCGCCTTCGTCACCGAGGAGGAGATCGCGGCCGTCGTGCGGCACTGCAAGGAGCAGATGGCGCCCGCCTTCCGCGACGACGTCGTCGTCGGCACCAAGCAGAAGAAGGAGATCGACGAGGAGATCGGCGACGACCTCGACCTGCTGTGCCAGGCCGCCGAACTGGTCGTCTCCTCGCAGTTCGGCTCGACCTCCATGCTCCAGCGCAAGCTGCGGGTCGGCTTCGCCAAGGCCGGCCGCCTCATGGACCTCATGGAGTCCCGCGGCGTCGTCGGACCGAGCGAGGGTTCGAAGGCACGCGACGTCCTGGTGAAACCCGACGAACTCGACGGCGTACTCGCCGTCATCCGGGGGGAGTCGTAGAGACACGGGAGTGCGGCCGTTCGGCGCAGCGTTCGTGACCCAGCCGTTAGAGAACGCCGGGCAACCGTTTCCCGTCGCCGTACGTCAAGTTGAGCGGGAGGACAGGTACGGGTCCCACCATGGGGTTCGTGCCTGGCCGGTCGTCGGCGAACCAGCCATTCCGATGGCGTACAAACTCCCGCCGACCGGTTGCCCCACCCTTTTGCACCCCCCCTAGACTGAACCTCCAACACAGGTGGCTACGCGCTCGAAAGGTGCCCCCGTGTCCATCGGCAACTCTCCTGAAGACGAGCGTCCGTTCCACGACGATCGCGAGGAAGCGACCCCTTCCATCGGCGACGCCCTGCGGCAGGCGCGCATAGCTGCCGGGCTGACCGTCGACGACGTCAGTACCGCCACCCGGGTCCGCATCGCCATCGTGCACGCCATCGAGGCGGACGACTTCGCCCCCTGCGGCGGTGACGTGTACGCGCGCGGTCACATCAGAACCCTGGCCAAGGCCGTCCGCACCGACCCGGCCCCGCTGCTCGCGCGCTACGACGCCGATCACGGCGGCCGTCCCGCGCCCACCCCCGCCGCGCCCATGTTCGAGGCGGAACGTATCCGCCCCGAGCGGCGCGGCCCCAACTGGACCGCGGCCATGGTCGCCGCGATCGTCGCCGTGGTCGGCTTCGTCGGCTTCACCGCCTTCCGCGGCGAGGACTCCGGCGGCGCCAAGAACCAGGCCGCCGAAGGACCCGCCTCCAGCACCAGCGCAGCCGCCTCGCCCACTCCCTCCGACACCAAGCCCGCCGACCAGAAGCCCGAACCCTCCGACAGCGCCATCGCGGCCGCGCCCCAGGACAAGGTCACCGTCCAGGTCAGCGCCACCGACGGCCGCAGCTGGATCTCCGCCAAGGACCACAACGGCCGGATGCTGTTCGACGGGCTCCTCAAGAAGGGCGACTCCAAGACCTTCCAGGACAGCTCGAAGATCAACCTGATCCTGGGCGACGCCGGAGCGATCCAGCTCTATGTGAACGGCAAGAAGATCCAGGACGATTTCCAGCCCGGCGCGGTGGAACGCCTCACGTACACGAAGGGCGACCCGGAGGTCGGCTGACCGTCCGGCCGGCCGTCCCGGGTGCCGCCGCACCGCGGCGACACCCACGCCGCGGCGAGACCCGCGGCACAGCGAGACCCGCGGCACAGCGGCGTCCGTACCGCAGCGACATCCGCACGCCCGTGCCTGTGTACGAAAAGGCCCCGAACGGGGCCGAACGGGCAGGCACCCACGGGGTTGGTCACGAAGGGGCCAACCCCGTCGACGTGGGGTGTCGGACAGACAAAGTAGTCTTGAGCCCATGCCTGAACGCCGTACCGTCGCACTCGTCACTCTCGGCTGCGCCCGTAACGAGGTGGACTCGGAGGAGCTCGCAGGCCGTTTGGAGGCGGACGGCTGGCAGCTCGTCGAGGACGCCGCGGACGCCGATGTCGCCGTGGTGAACACCTGCGGCTTCGTCGAAGCCGCCAAGAAGGACTCCGTCGACGCCCTCCTGGAGGCCAACGACCTCAAGGACCACGGCAGAACCCAGGCCGTAGTCGCGGTGGGCTGCATGGCCGAGCGGTACGGCAAGGAACTCGCCGAAGCCCTCCCCGAGGCCGACGGCGTGCTCGGCTTCGACGACTACGCCGACATCTCCGACCGGCTGCGGACCATCCTGGGCGGCGGCATCCACGCCTCCCACACCCCCCGCGACCGCCGCAAGCTGCTCCCGGTCAGCCCCGCCGCGCGTCAGGAGTCCGCCACCGAGGTGGCCCTGCCCGGCCACGGCGCGCCGAAGGACCTCCCGGCGGGCCTCGCCCCCGGCTCCGGCCCGCGCCCGCCCCTGCGCCGCCGGCTGGACGGCTCCCCGGTCGCCTCGGTGAAGCTCGCCTCCGGCTGCGACCGGCGCTGCTCCTTCTGCGCCATCCCCTCCTTCCGCGGCTCCTTCATCTCACGCCGCCCCGCCGACGTGCTGAACGAGACACGCTGGCTGGCCGAACAGGGCGTGAAGGAGATCATGCTGGTCTCCGAGAACAACACCTCCTACGGCAAGGACCTGGGCGACATCCGTCTGCTGGAGTCCCTGCTGCCCGACCTCGCCCGGGTCGACGGCATCGAACGCGTGCGCGTCAGCTACCTCCAGCCGGCCGAGATGCGCCCCGACCTGATCGACGTCCTGACCTCCACGCCGAAGGTCGTGCCCTACTTCGACCTGTCCTTCCAGCACTCCGCGCCCGCCGTGCTGCGCGCCATGCGCCGCTTCGGTGACACCGACCGGTTCCTGGAGCTCCTGGACACCGTCCGGGGCAAGGCTCCCGAGGCCGGGGTGCGCTCCAACTTCATCGTCGGCTTCCCCGGCGAGTCCGAGGCCGACCTGGCCGAGCTGGAGCGCTTCCTGAACCACGCCCGTCTGGACGCCATCGGCGTGTTCGGCTACTCCGACGAGGAGGGCACCGAAGCGGCCGGCTACGGGGACAAGCTCGACGAGGACGTCGTCGCCGAGCGGCTGGCGCGGGTCTCCCGGCTCGCCGACCGGCTGGTGTCGCAGCGCGCCGACGAGCGGCTGGGGGAGACCGTGCACGTGCTCGTGGAGTCCGTCGACGACGAGGAGGGCGTCCTGGGCCGTGCGGCGCACCAGGCGCCGGAGACCGACGGCCAGGTGCTCCTCACGAGCGGCGCGGGCCTCGCCGTCGGACGTATGGTCGAGGCGAAGGTGGTCGGCACGGAGGGTGTCGACCTCGTGGCCGAGCCCCTGCCGGGCGGCCCGGCGGGTACCGAGGAGGCGGCCAGATGACCGGAGTGCCGGCATCCGCCGCGGGCGGCTCCCCGGGCGCACACCGCGCCGCGGGCGTCCCCCAGGGTGCCGCTCCCGGTGCCGCCGGCGAACCCGAGGACGGCGCCAGGGGACCGCGCGGCGGGAAGATCACCGCCGCCGCGGTCAACCAGGCGAGCGTGTGGAACATCGCCAACCTGCTGACCATGCTCCGGCTGATGCTGGTACCCGGCTTCGTCGCCCTCATGCTGGCCGACGGAGGCTACGACCCGGCGTGGCGCTCGTTCGCCTGGGCGGCCTTCGCGATCGCCATGATCACCGACCTGTTCGACGGTCATCTGGCGCGGACCTACAACCTGGTCACGGACTTCGGGAAGATCGCCGACCCCATCGCCGACAAGGCGATCATGGGAGCGGCGCTGATCTGTCTGTCCGCCCTCGGCGACCTGCCGTGGTGGGTGACCGTCGTGATCCTCGGCCGGGAACTCGGGATCACCCTGCTGCGTTTTGTCGTCATCCGCTACGGCGTCATCCCGGCGAGCCGCGGCGGCAAGCTCAAGACCCTCGTCCAGGGCATCGCCGTCGGCATGTACGTGCTGGCGCTGACGGGGTGGCTGGCGACCGCGAGGTTCTGGGTGATGGCTGTGGCGGTCGTCCTGACCGTCGTGTCCGGGCTCGACTACGTGAGACAGGCCATTGTGCTCAGGCGCCGGGGGATCGCCGAGCGCGCGGCGGCGTCGGAGGAGACGGAAGCGTGAGTTCCACGGCCACCGAAGTGGTGCGACTACTGAAGGTGAGGGGCGAGACGCTCGCCGTCGCCGAGTCGCTCACCGGTGGTCTGGTGGCGGCGGAGATCACCTCCGTCCCCGGTGCCTCCCAGGCGTTCCGGGGCTCGGTGACCGCCTACGCCACCGAGCTGAAGCACGCGCTGCTGCGGGTCGACGGCGGCCTGCTGGCGGCCCGCGGTGCCGTGGACCCCCAGGTGGCGGCCGAGATGGCGGCCGGAGTCCGCGAGGCGCTGGGCGCCGACTGGGGCGTCGCGACCACCGGCGTCGCCGGGCCCGAGCCCCAGGACGGGCAGCCCGTGGGCACCGTCTTTGTCGCGGTGCAAGGGCCGTCCGGTACCGTCCGGGGTTCCGCCCGTGGCGGAAAAGTGGAGGCCCTGCGGTTGAACGGCGACCGCGCGGAAATCCGTATGGAGAGTGTACGGAGCGTACTCGCACTGCTCCTGAAGGAGCTCGCGGGCGAACAGACCGGGAATGAGCGGGCACAGGATACGGAACAGAACGGGGGGTTTTGATGTTTGCAGCCCTGAGTGAACACGACATCGCTCCCCGCACGGCCGCAGCGCGAGGCGGTACGGTGGGGCGAGAAGGATGCGGCTACGCGGTCCGAGGAGGGAGCCACCGATGATTCTGCTCCGTCGCCTGCTGGGTGACGTGCTGCGTCGGCAGCGCCAGCGCCAGGGCCGTACTCTGCGCGAAGTCTCCTCGTCCGCCCGAGTCTCGCTCGGCTATCTCTCCGAGGTGGAGCGGGGGCAGAAGGAGGCTTCCTCCGAACTGCTCTCCGCCATCTGCGACGCGCTGGACGTACGGATGTCCGAGCTCATGCGGGAAGTGAGCGACGAGCTCGCCCTCGCCGAGCTGGCCCAGTCTGCAGCGGCAACCCCCAGCCAACATGTACCGACTCCGGTCCGCCCCATGCTGGGCGCCGTCTCGGTGGCCGGTGTGCCACCGGAACGCGTCACCATCAAGGCGCCCGCCGAAGCGGTGGACGTGGTCGCCGCCTGACCCTCGGGCATCGGCGATCAGGTGGGTCGGCGCACCGACCTGGACAGGTACACGGCAACGTGTGTACGTGCAAGGCCCCGGCCAGGGCTGCTCCGGACGAATCGTTCCGGAGGGGCGGTCGGGGTTTTCGCGTTTCCGGGGGGTGCTTTCCGCCCTGTCCGGGAGCGGGCAGGCCGGGGCGCCCTTTTGTCCGTCCTTCGTCCGCCCTCCGTCCGGGCTTCGTCCGTCGAGGTGCGGGGGCGTGGGGCTGCGGCCATGGTGGAGGGGCTCCGTGCCCGCCCTCGCCGCGGGACGGGGCGGCGGCGTGGCGTCCCGGCTGGAGGTGGTGGTGTGACGGCCAGGGTCGGGCGGACGGTGCGCGGGGCGGCCGCGCTGATGCTCGGTGCGGTCTGGTGGTGGGCGGCGCTGCGGCTGGTGCTCGCGCCGGACGCCGGAGTCGTGGAGGGAGCGGTCACGGCCGGCGGCTGGGGACTGGGCCTGCTGCCGGTGCACTGTGTGCCGAAGGAGTCCGCCGAGGGCACCGCGGGGACCGGGCGGCGGCGGCCCGCACGGCGCGGGGCGGCCGGCGCTACCACGGCATCGCCGCGCCCCCGTTCGGCCGAAGGATCTGCCCCGTCGTGAACGACGACGCGCCGGACGCCAGATACAGGACCGCGTGTGCCACCTCCGCCGGCTCCCCGACCCGTCCGAGCGGCGCCAGCCGGGACATCCGGTCTTCCGTCCGCGCCTGCGCCGCCGCGTCGTCGCGGGTGGTCATCGGGGTGCGGATCCAGCCCGGCGCGACCGCGTTGACGCGTATCCCGTGGCCGCCCAGCTCGGTCGCCAGCGTCCTCGTCAGCTGAACCACGGCCGCCTTCGCCACGCCGTAGCACAGCAGTCCCGGGCCGCCGGTGTCGACGGCGCCCGACGCCATCGTGACGATGCTGCCCCGGGTCCCGGCGGCGATCATGCGGCGGGCCGCCTCCTGGCAGGCGTACAGCACGCCCTTGAAGTTCACGTCGAAGACCCGGTCGACGTCCTCGCCACGGGTCTCCAGCACGGGGCTGCGGTGCATGATCCCGGCGACCGCGGCCATCACGTCCAGCGCCGCACAGGACGCGACGGCCCGGCTCAGCTGTGCGCGGTCGGTGACATCGAGGTGGTGCGTGTGCGCGGTGCCGCCCCGGTCCTCGATCAGGGCGGCCGTCGCGTGCAGTCCCGGTGCGTCGCGGTCGGCGCAGTGCACGGTCGCGCCCGCGTCGGCCAGCAGGACCGCGCTGGCCCGGCCGATGCCGCCGGCGGCGCCGGTGACGAAGGCGGTGCGTCCGGTGAGGTCGTACGCCGTGACGGGCATGAGGGGACCGTACGAGCACATCTGACGAGTCGTCAATTATCTCGTCGGCTATCTCGCCGGCTACCTCGTCACTCACCTGGGCGGGAGTGCGTGCCGCCGGATGTCTCACGGGAGCGCGCGGCGGTCCGGGCCGGGGCGGGGCCCGTCTGGCAGACCGGGCACCAGTACGTGGGGCGTTCGCGGGAGCCGTCGCCCTGCTCCGCGACGCGGACCGGGGTGCCGCAGCGCAGACAGGGCAGGCCCGCACGGCCGTAGACGAACAGGTCCGGGCCCCGGCGGCCCGTGGTGTTGCGGACCGGGCGGTCGCGGTTGGCCTCCAGGAGCCGCCGGGCGAGGTCCGGGAGCTTCTCGGCGCGCTCGGCCGGCAGGGCGCCCACCGGGAGCCAGGGCGTGGCGCCCAGCAGGAAGCAGAGCTCGCTCTTGTACACATTGCCGATCCCGGCCAGGTTGCGCTGGTCCAGCAAGGCCTCGCCGAGCCGGCGCTCCGGGGCACCGAGGACGTTGGCGAGAGCGCGGTCCGCGTCCCAGCCGGGGCCCAGCAGATCGGGGCCGAGGTGGCCCACGGCCCGGTTCTCCTCGGCGGTGCGCATCAGCTCGAGCACCGGGAGACGGTAACCGACGGCCGTGCGGTCGGCGGTGCCGAGGATCGCCCGGATCTGGTGGGCCGGGCCGCCGGTCCAGCGTTGCCCGGCCGCATACACCTTCCACGCCCCGTCCATCCGCAGATGCGAGTGCAGGGTGAGCCCGCCCTCGACCCGGGTGAGCAGGTGCTTGCCGCGCGGGACGACCTCCAGGACCGTACGGCCGGTCAGGTCGGCCGTGGCGAAACGGGGCACCCTGAGATCGCTGCGGGTCAGCACGCTGCCCGCGAGCGCGTCGTCCAGCCGTCGCGCGGCCTGCCAGACGGAGTCACCTTCGGGCATGACTCAAGGGTGACACGGGCCTGCGGCCTGTCCGGCGGACCGGGCCGGGAACGCGGGACGGCGCCGCCCCGGCCGCGCCGGCGGGGGAGCCTGCACCCCGGCGCTCTTCGGGCAGGGGCCCCGAGACGCCGGCGTCACCCGTCGGCCCCCGGTCGCCCGGGCCGATGGGTACGGCCGGTTTCCTCGGGTCTGATCCGCAGGCCCTCCGCCGGGCAGGTGCCCGGCGTCGGTGTGTACGTGTGCCCGGTCATGCCCGCAGCCGCAGTCCGCGCGGGGTGGCGATGAAGCCCGCCCGCTCCAGCAGGGCGCCCAGGGGAGAGGTCAGTGCCGAGGCGCCGTTGACGCGCTCGACGGTGACCGTGCCGAGAGTCCCCGCGCGGGCCGCCGCCGCGAGGGCCTCCGCCGCCGACCACAGACGTCCGTCGTCAGCGGGGGCCGTGTCCACGGCCGTGGGCCAGGCCAGCAGGGTCTTGCCGCCGCGCTCCATGTAGAGCGCCAGCTCACCCTCGGCGAGCACGACCAGCGAGCCCGCCTTGCGGCCCGGCTTGTGCCCCGCACCGGTGGGCGGCTCGGGCCAGGGGAGGGCGGCGCCGTACGCGTTCGCCGGGTCGGCGGCGGCGAGGACGACGGCGGTCCCGGCACCCGGCGCGGTGCCGTGACGGGGGAGCGCCCGGTCGTACGGGGAGAACGAGCGGCCTCCGCTCCCGGTTCCCGGCGGGACGAGGTCCCGGGAGGAGACGTACTCGTCCGGGCCGCCACGGCGGCCGCGGGAACCGCCTCGGAGGTGAGCGGCGGGGCCGCCGGAACCGGGCGGGGCGTCCGGGGCCTTCTTCTTCACGGCGACCTGCGCGGCGACATACGTGCACCGGTACGACGTGTTCGGCGGCAGCCAGG